>DATMOZ010000018.1:0-13635 GCA_035567995.1 Acidobacteriaceae bacterium | reverse complement strand
CAATACCTGCTGGATGTGCGTAGACTTGATCGGCTCCACGGGCTCGTCAGGGGTGATGCCGCCACCGCCATAAACCGTACGACCGGAGTCGGTGAGTTTCACCTCGCGGCTCGCAGTGTCTTTTGGAGCCTTGCCCTCGGCCATGTAGTAGTCGTAGAGAGACAAGCCGTTGTAGTTGCGCTGTATAAGGCGTCCGCTCGGCGTGTAGTAGTGGAACGTCGTCAGCGCCAGGCCGGAGTTCTCGGAAATCGGGAAAACGGTTTGTACGAGGCCCTTACCGAAAGACGTTTCGCCGACGATGAGAGCGCGGTCGTGGTCCTGTAATGCACCAGAGACAATCTCTGCAGCAGAGGCGGTGCCACGATTGATCAGCACCACAACCGGATAATCACGGCCGCTGCTGCCATGCGCGGCGCGGTAAGTTTGCTCGGGGAAAGCGCGGCCGCGTTGGGATGCGACAACCTGGCCTTTGCGCAGGAACTTATCGGCAACTGAAACCGCTTCGGTCACCAGGCCGCCGGGATTGCCGCGCAGATCGAGAACCAAGCCGTGCAGGTCACCGAAATTTGTCAGCGCGTCAGCGAATTCGCGGCCGGTGGTTTCCTGGAAGTTGTTGATGTGGATGTAGCCGATGCCGGGGCGAATGAGGAATTCCAGATCAACGCTATTGCGCGGAATCTCATCGCGGATGAGGTTGAAGACGAGCGGCTTATCGTGATCTTCGCGGGTGACGGAGACCGAGACTGGCGTGCCCTTCGGCCCCTTGAGCAGGTTGGCGACGTCTGCGGAAGTCATGTTCGCAGTTGGCTTATTGTCGACAGCGACGATCAGGTCGCCTGGTTTGATGCCAGCCTTGTACGCAGGAGAGTCCTCCGCCGGCACGATGACAACCACCTTGTTGGTCTGCGCCTGGATGGTCATTCCCACGCCGTAGTAGCGACCGTGCTGGTCCTCGCGCATCTTCGCGTAGGCCTTCGGGTCGTAAAAACTTGAGTGGGGGTCGAGTGTCCGCAGCATCCCCGGAATAGCTCCGTCATAGATGGCGGTGTCGGTCGTCTCGGTGTCGAGCGGCTTTGCGTAGTTTTGCTGCACGGTGTCGAGCACGGTCGTGAATGAGCGCAGATTTTCACGCACGGTGCTTTCGTCGCTGGCTTGCTGTGCACGGACCTTCTGGTTGAGCATGGAGCCGCCGATGGCGCAGGTGGCAAGGAAGACCGTCACAGATAAGAAAGCGCGACGCGTACGAGACGACGGCATAGGTAAATTATCCTCTAAAAGGTGCGCGCGAGGGCCGCTGAACGGCCGCATGGCTCTCCGCGCAGTATAGCAGTCCGCCTCTTTAGACGCCGCTGGGGGCCTGCTGGTTTCGGCCCTGTTGTGGGGTAAGGCTCAAACCGTTAGCCAACGGTACGTTCTGCCGTCTAAGGCAGTAGAATTGACTTGCCAATGACACCAAGAACTGCAGTTTCTTACGCGCTGGGAGGCCTGGCACTTTCGGTCCTCCTCTTCCTTCCAGTTGCCGGCCGGGGCCAGAACACAGCTGCAAGTGCGAGCGCGACTCCGCCCCCCGCGAATGCAAAGACGGTTGAAGACATTCTGGTTCGCGTCAATGACCAGATCATTTCCAGCACTGACGTGCAGCGTGCGCAAGCGGCGCTCGAACAGGAAGCCCGCGAGCGAAATGTCAGTTCCGCTGAGCTGGAAGCGCGTCGCAAAGATCTGTTGCGTGACCAGATCGATCAGCAGTTGCTCCTGTCGAAGGGCAAAGAGCTGGGTATTACTGGAGATACCGAGCTGATTAAGCGGCTCGATGAGATCAGGAAGCAGAACCATTTCGAATCCCTGGACGACCTCGAGAAAGCGGCGAAGGAGCAGGGCGTCTCGTATGAAGATTTCAAGGCGAGCCTGCGGAATACCATCATCACGCAGACTGTCATCCGCCAGGAAGTGGGGCGGCATATTAATGTTTCGGCAACGGATCTACGACATTATTACGACACACACAAGACAGATTTCTCCGCACCGGAATCAGTGCATCTGGGGGAAATCCTGCTCCCGACCCCATCCGATGTCGGTCCTGCGCATGACATGGTGCAGCACAAAGCCGAAGCGCTAGCGACGGAGTTGAAAGCTGGAGGAGATTTTGCCGCTGCCGCGAAGGCGAACTCAGCAGGGCCAACTGCGGCACAGGGTGGCGACCTGGGGACCTTCAAACGCGGAGCGCTCGCGAAGGAATTGGAAGACCAAGTATTTCCGCTTCCGGTGGGTGGCGTCACCAGCGCGATTTTGACGAAACAGGGCTACATCATCCTGAAAGTGCTGGAACACAACGCAGGCGGGCCACAGCCGTACGAAGCGGTGCAACCGGATGTTGAAGAAGCCGTCTACACAGAGCGTATGCAGCCTGCCATTCGGCAGTATCTGCGCCGGCTGCGTGAAGAATCGTACATCGACATCAAGCCGGGCTACATCGATTCCGGAGCAAGCCCAAATGAAACAAAGCCGGTCTACAGCGCCTATGCACCCCCGGCAGCAAAGAAAAAGAAGCCCGTCGTGCAGAAAGTCCGCTACACGGGTAAGGCACGCTATTCGCAACGGCCAAAGCCGGAGTCGACTGCGGTCGGGCCAACGACAGTGAGTGCAACGGAAGCGGGTGCGAAGGCTTTGGCACAGGGACAGAGTGCGCCGCCGGCCACGACTTCAGGTACAAGCGCGCCCGGCAGCGCAGCTCCAGCGACCGCCACACCGGCGCAGACCGCGACGGCAAAGCCACACAAAACCAAAAAAGAAAAGATTCGTTACGGACAGCTTCCGCGTCAGTCGCTGCCGGAGGCTCCTGATCAATCGACCCAGCAGGCAGGAACGGACGCAGGCTCAGTGGGTGCGCCTACGGCGTCTCCCGACGCAGCTCAACCGACGCAAGTAGCAGCGGCAGGCGACGTTCCCGCTCCAGCGGGGCCTAAGCCGGTGAAGACGCGATATAGCGCGCGGGCGAAGTTACCAAAGGAGCAGCAGCAGCGTCTGGCCGCAGTGGGCTCAGATCAAACTGCTGATCCAGATGCTCCGCTGGTCGAAGAGGTCGCGGCTAAGAAAACGCAGTACGCACCGCTTGGGTTGAGTGGAGATACGAAGGCCAAGAAGAAGCAGAAGAAAGAAAAGGGCGCAGCGAAGACGCGGTACTCAGACAAGACGCCGGCGAAAACCGAACAGCAGCCGGACACTAATCCGCAAACAGCTCCTTCAGTTGAGCATGGCCAGCCGCAGCAACCATCGGGGAGCAGTCAGCCGAGCCCAACAGGGGCTCCCGCGCAGACCCAGCCTCCGCAAAGCGAATAAACGCGGTGTTGATACGCGGCGAAATGATGCGAATTTGACGATGAAAGAGTTTTACATTGAACAGACGCCGGCGCGGGAACAAGATCCTCTGGTGGTCTCGTTCTTTCTAGCTGGCGCGAAAGAACTGTGCCCGCGAAAAGATGGCGGCGGCAATTATCTGCGCGTCAAGCTGCTGGACCGTACAGGCGAGCTTGAGGCACGCGTCTGGGAGGACGCCGATAGCGTTGCGGGAGATTTTGCCGCGGGCGACATCGTAAAAGTGCGCGGGCGGATCGAAAAATACAAGGGAAAATTTCAACTCAGCATCGAGAAGCTGCGCCGGGCGGCAGCAGACGAATATGAGGTTGCAGATTTCTTTCGCACCACGAAATTTGACGTCGACCAGATGTGGTCGCGACTACGCGGGTTTGTTGCAGTCATGCAGAACGAGTATTTGCGCGCGCTGGGTGACTCGTTTCTGGACGATGTAGAAGTGGCGGACCGGCTTAAGCAGGCCCCGGCGGCGAAATCGCTGCATCATGCCTGGCGCGGAGGATTGCTCGAGCACGTCGTGACCTTGATTGAGAGCTGCGAAGCCGCGACGCAACGCTTTCCGTGGATCGATCGAGATCTGCTGGTGACCGGGGCGCTGCTGCACGACATCGGGAAAATTCGCGAATTGGAATGGGCCGGCGCGCCGGGATATACGCTCGAGGGGCAGTTGGTTGGCCATATCAGCATCGGCGTTGCCATGGCGCAACAGAAGATGGCTTCGATTCCGAACTTTCCACCCCGGCTGCAGATGATCGTAGAGCACATCATTTTGAGTCATCATGGCAAGCACGAGTTCGGCTCACCGAAGCTGCCGATGATCGCGGAAGCATTGCTGCTGAACATGCTGGACGACATGGAAGCGAAAATGCAAATGGTGCGCGACGCGCTTGATGCGAACCTGGCATGCGGGCGGAAGGGCGATGAGTTCACCGACCGGATTTGGGCACTGGAACGCCCGATGCTGGACGCGGGTCGCTTTCTCGCCATGGACGGCGTCGATTCACGATCACCCGAGATTGACGGAGAGGCGCAGTTGAAGCGTCTCGAGGAGCAGATGAGTGCCCTACCTGCTGAAGACTGAGCCCGAAAGCTATTCGTTCGCGGACCTGGAGCGTGACCATGAAACCGTTTGGGACGGTGTGACGAATCCGCAGGCGGTAAAGAATCTGCGCGCGATGAAGGCCGGCGACAAACTGGTGATTTACCACACGGGCGATGAGCGCACAGCAGTCGGCACTGCGTCGGTTGTAAGCGTCGACGCCAGCAACGCAAAGGTCCCTATCGTGCGCATCAAAGCCGGAAAGCGGTTGAAACATCCCAAGACACTCGCGGACATCAAGGCGAATCCTCTTTTTGCGACGTCACCGCTCGTCCGTCAAGCCAGGCTCTCTGTCGTGCCCCTCACCGATGAACAGTGGGAGTGGCTGACGCTGAGCTAAAATCGAATTTTCTCGGCGGAAGGTCGAATGCTACGTTTCTCTACCGCGGGCGAGTCCCACGGCGAAAGTCTTATCGCTCTGGTCCAGGGACTGCCTGCAGGGCTCGAATTTAATCAGACAGCAATGGATCGCGAAATGTGGCGCCGCCAGCAGGGGTACGGGCGTGGCGGCCGCATGCGCATCGAGCGCGACACGGGCCATATTCTTTCTGGCATTCGTCACGGAAAAACGATTGGCTCGCCCATCGCAATCGAAATTGCGAATCGCGATTGGGAGAACTGGAAGGATGTTCTGCCCGTTGAGGCGGGTGATCCGGCAAAACACAAGGCAGTCGCGTCACCGCGTCCCGGACATGCCGATCTGGCGGGTGCAATCAAGTACGACTTTCCAGATGCGCGCTACGTGTTGGAGCGGGCTTCAGCACGGGAGTCTGCTGCGCGGGTAGCTGCAGGATCACTCGCGAAAACTCTGCTTGGAGCGCTTGGCATCGAAGTGTTAAGCCACACCACCGCAGTGGGATCGGTGACCCTGGAGCGCAACGCGGAGTGGGATGAGATTCAAAGGCTCAGCGAGCGAGAGGAAGTGCTGCTGAATTGCGTTGATGCTGAAACAGAAGAGCGAATGAAAGCGGAAGTCGACATCGCGTTGCGCACCGGCGACACGGTCGGCGGAGTATTTGAGGTCGTTGTGCATGGTGCGCCACCCGGCCTGGGGACCTTCGCAAATTGGGATGAGCGGCTCGACGGTTTGCTGGCACAGGCGGTCATGTCGCTGCAGGCGGTTAAGGCGGTTGAACTGGGGCGCGGTGTGACGGCCGCACGCTCGATGGGTTCAGCAGTGCACGATGCAATCGGATATACCTCTGAGTCGATGATCGGCGATGCGCCGACGCAGTTCACGCGCGAGCATAACAACGCGGGTGGCATCGAGGGCGGAGTCTCGAATGGGGAAGACATCATCGTTCGCGGGTATCTGAAGCCGATCTCCACGCTACGCCGGCCGCTGGCGTCCGTAAGCTTCGCAACCCGTGAACCGGTCAAGGCAGCGTACGAACGCAGCGACGTTTGCGTCGTGCCGGCCGCTGGCGTGGCAGCGGAAGCGATGGTTGCATTAGCGCTTGCACGGCTGGCGCTGGAAAAATTTGGCGGCGATTCAATGCGCGAGCTTGAACGGAATTACAGCGGCTACAGAGAACAGATTCGCCGCTACTAGAAGAGAACAAGAAGAAATGATCCGTGAAATCATGAAGTATCCCGAACCGGTACTGGCTCGCAAGGCGAAGCCTGTAACGGAGTTCGACGCGGCGCTTGAAACGCTGGTGGCCGACATGTTTGAGTCAATGTACGCGGCAGAGGGCATCGGCCTCGCCGGCCCGCAAATAGCAGTGTCACAGCGAGTGACGGTGATCGATCTCAGCTTCCAGAAAGATGCCGCACAAAAGATTGTCCTCATAAATCCAGAGATCGTGTACAGCGAAGGAAAGTTGCGTGAAGAGGAGGGCTGCTTGAGCCTTCCGGATATTCGCGCAAAAGTAGATCGCGCAGCGAAAGTGAAGGTGCGAGCGCAGAACGTGAAAGGCGAGCCAATCGAGTTGGAGGGCGAAGATCTGCTGTCACGTGCATTTCAGCATGAGATCGACCACTTAGACGGCATCCTGTTCCTTGATCGCATCAGCCGCTTGAAGCGCGACCTGCTATTGCGCCGTATTAAGAAATTGCAGCAGGCCGGCGAGTGGTAGAAGCATGAGGCTCGTCTTCTGTGGCACACCGGAATTTGCTGTGCCGACGCTGCAGGCTCTGGTGGATGCCGGGCATCACATCTCACTGGTGGTGACGCAGCCGGACCGGGCGAGCGGTCGCGGATTGGAGACAGCGGAGCCTGCGGTGAAGTTGATGGCTGTGTCTCTTGGTCTGCCCATCGCCCAACCTGAAAAGATCAAAAAAAATCCGGAGTTTCGCGCTCAATTAGAAGCAATCGCTCCAGATGCAATCGTCGTGGTTGCGTTTGGCCGCATTATCCCGAAGTGGATGCTTGATCTACCGAAGTACGGCAATGTAAATCTGCACGGTTCGCTATTGCCGAAGTACCGGGGCGCTGCGCCGATCCAGTGGGCTATCGCGAATGGCGAGACCGAGAGCGGCGTTACAACCATGCTGCTGAATGAGGGCCTGGACACGGGAGACATGCTGCTCGCGCACAAGGTTGGCATTCTGCCTGACATGATCGCTCCGGAATTATTTGAGGCTTTGTCGTATGTAGGTGCTCCCCTGATGGTCGACACTCTACGCAAATTAGAGCGTGGCGATTTGTGCCCGGTCCCGCAGGATGATGCGCTTGCGACATATGCTCCGCCATTGACACGGGCTGATGGCGAGATCGATTTCAAGCGCACGGCGCAACAAATCTATGACCGATGGCGAGGATTTCAGCCGTGGCCGGGGGCGTTTACCCATTTTCGCGGGAAGCGATTGGTCGTTCATTTGTTATGTGTTGATCAAAAAGAACAAATCGAGCTGCAACCTGGAGAACTCGGCATTCGTCACGGGAAATTGTTCGTAGGATGCGCACATGGCATGAAACTCGAACTGCGCGAAGTACAGGTCGAGGGCAAGGCGCGCAGTTCGGCCGAGGAGTTTATTCGCGGATACCAGGTGCGTGACCACGAGCGGTTGAGCTGATGACACCGTCGCGATTGGCGGCGTTTCGCATTTTGCTGGCTATCGCGAAGGCGCGCGGAAACAGTGACGCGTTACTGCACACGGCGCAGGTCACGGCCCTTTCTGCTGAAGATAGGAATTTGACGACGACGCTGGTGATGGGCGTGTTGCGTTGGCAGATTTCACTTGATGCGGCGCTTCGACAATACCTTTCGCGTCCTGATGCCGTGCTGCCAAACGAGGCGGCGATTTCGCTGCGCATGGGTGCTTTCCAGCTGCTGTTTTTAGAGCGGGTCCCGGTGCATGCCGCCATCAACGAAAGCGTCGAACTGGTGAAGCACAGTGCCGCGCCGCATACCGCGGGGCTGGTGAACGCAGTGTTGCGGAAGGTCGCTGCAACTGGGCGGTCGCTTCCCATGAATGTTGCTGAGTGCGCGCATCCTGACTGGCTGCTTGTGAGGTGGCGCAAGAATTACGGTGACGCTGCAGCGCGGACGATCTGTGAGTATGACCAGGCTGCGCCTCCGCTGAGCGTTCGTCTCGCGGACCCTTCTGCAGAATCTCAGTTGCGCGCAGACGGATTCGAGGTGGGGTCCTCCGCATTCTTGTGCAATGCGCGGGTGCTTTCGGCCGGGCGCATGGCTGAGTCGTCCGCTTTCAAGGATGGCGTAGTTCGCGTACAGGACGAAGGTTCGCAACTGGTCGCAGAACTGGCTGGGACGGGGCAGGAAATTCTTGATTGCTGTGCCGCTCCCGGAGGGAAAACGGCGATTCTGGCTGAGAACAATCCCGGCGCTCGCGTTCTGGCCTGCGATGCGAATCCAGAGCGCTTGCGCACGATGGAGCGTTTGCTTGGAAAGAATGCAGACCTACAGCGCATCACGTACCGGCCGATGGATGCCGAAAAGTTGCCGGGCGACATGAAAAAGCGATTCGATCTGATTCTCTGCGATGTGCCTTGCAGCGGAACGGGAACGCTTGCACGAAATCCTGAGATTCGTCACCGGCTCTCGATTGCCGGGGTGCGCGAGCAACAGGCGCGTCAGGTGGCGATTCTGCGAAGTGTGCTGCAAGCCGTTAAGCCGGGCGGGCAGCTCGTGTATTCGACGTGCTCGCTGGAACCGGAAGAGAATGAGGACGTCGTGACGCACGTGCTCGGAGAAACCGCAGACTTTATCCAGGTCGATGTTGGCCAAAGACTGGCCGAGCTGACAACTCGAGGCCGTCTGCGTCCCGGAGCGGCGGAACTTTTGGCTGAGAAGGCTGTGCGGAATGGAGCACTGCATTTACTTCCTGGCATGTTCGGCTGCGACGGCTTTTTTGCGGCGATTCTCGAGCGTAAAAGTTGACTACTGCGCGATCGTAAGACGTATCGACGTCTGTGCATCCACACGGCTGCCTGCGGCGGGGAACTGGGCAGTGATGGTTCCAGCTGGGACTGTCGGTGGATGCTGCGCAGCGTCGTTGACGGCGCCTACCGAAGGCACCGTGGTCGTCGCAAGAGCAGTGGTCGGGACGTTATTTGCGTTTCCCGAATAGAGGGGAGCCACGGCCGCGGATGCCACTGGCGATGCTGCGGAAGCGGGCAACTGCGGCGGCCCAGCGAGGTGCAAACCGGCGCGCTGGATCGCATCCTCGGCCGTTGCCTGCATTTGGCCGACGAAGTCCGGCATCACATATGAGATCTCGGTGTCATCGGGAGAATCTGCGATCAGGATGCTGACGCGTGGACGACTGACATCGCTGCTGCTGGCCGGCGGGTCTTGCGCAAGCACCGCGCCGGGATTTTCTGACTGAAACGGCAGATGCGCGACGCTGCCAAGTTCGAGGCCGAGTCGACGGATGCGGATCGAGGAGATGCGTTCCGGTTGGCCGACGACATCGGGAATGGGAACCTTCCGTGGCCCGAGACTCTCGCTTACCCTGACGCGCCATCCACGCCGCACGACGGTGCCGGCTGCGGGTATTTGAGTCAGCACATGGCCGACCGGCACGTCGTTGCTGTAATAGCGTCCGTCAACGTTTGTGGAGAGATGGGCGGACAGGGCACGTTGACGAGCTTCAGTCACGGTGAGGTTCGAGAGATCCGGCACGCTGACCTCAGCCCCATGTATGGCGAAGCGCATGGTGATCGCGGTCGACACAAGCGCAACTGCAGTAAGCAGCAGCAGATACATGCCGAGTCGGAAAAAGCGTATGCGGGGCTTCATCGGCGATTGTCCGTAGCCGGCTCGGGGTGAATAAGAACTCGATACGCCTCGGGCGACTCCAGCTTAAAGCGGTCTTCCAGGGATGTGATGATTTCGTGGACGCGCGACATTTTCAACTCATCTGGCAACGTGCAATGGCACGAGACCTGAATGTGCTCACCCATGCGGCCAACGACGACCTCATGAATGTCGAGGATGTCGGGAAACTCGAGCGCCGTGCGCCGCAGGCGCGCCTCCAGAGCGCGGTCCTGCTCCATGGGCGCGAGTTGTTCGATCGTCGCAGGCTCGCTCTCGATGTGCGTCAAGATGGATGAGAGTTGCGGAATGTCGCTGCGCATCTCAGCCTCAAGCCGCGAAACAAAATCGTGTGCCGCGCGCAGCGGTAGCGACTCGTCCACCTCAAGATGCTGCTCCAGGTGCAGCTTGCCGTTCACCTCTTGAACGCTGACATCGTGGATTGCTAGATTGTGCCGCGCTGCAACGGCGCGGGCCCGGTCAAAGACGGTCTCGAGGATCGCCGCGCGGGGCACGCCATGAACCATGACGTCGGAGCCGGGAAGAACTTTTCGGACCGCACCAGTCACTTCATCGTTGATCTGCTCGGAGCGCTGGAAAGTGAGTGTGCGAGCCATTGCGAGTTGCACGTCAGCGAAATAGTTAGTGCCGGATTTGCGGATACGAAGCCGTTCTATTTCGAGTACTCCCTGCACACGGCTGATCGCTTCAAGCACCTTACGTCGTGTGCCACGAGGTACGGCATCCATCAGGGCATCTGCCGTCTTTCTCCCCAGCCTGAAGGTGACCCAGAGAATGAAACACGCGACGGCAATGGCTGCAATCGGATCGGCAATTTGCAGGGATGGCTTATGAAGGTAAGAACCTGCCGCGGACAGACTGATACCGACGAGCACGGCAAGGCTGGACCAGATGTCAGTCTTGTAGTGGGTCGCATCTGCTTCGAGCGCGCTGCTGCCGGTGCGGTTTGCCGTCCGCATCAGCATGCGCGAACGAGAGACATCGACGGTTATGGCCACCACCAGAACGAAAAATGGAAAGAAACTGAACCTCAGAGCCCGCTGTCCGGAGATGATGCGGTTTATCGCTTCGTGCAGAATCCACGCAGTCGAGGCGAGCATTAGAAAAACCTGCGCAAACGCGGCAAGGTTTTCAGCCTTTGCGTGGCCATAAGTGTGGTCTTCGTCGGCCGGTTTGTCTGATACGCGAATCGAGAAAAATGTAAGCACTGAAGCCATCAGGTCGATGCCGGAGTGCGCCGCTTCAGAGAGCATCGCAAGGCTGCCCGTCATCAGGCCCGCTACCAGCTTCAGCAGAGTGATGCAACAAGCCGCGATAAGAGAACCGCGCGCGGCAGATCGCTTTTCTCCAAGCTGAGTCTCAAGCTGCATCATCAGGAGATAGCGTACAACGATTTAACTGACGGGTATGCGGGCTTCGTAGCTCGGAAGAGACTCGCGATGCCGAATGTGTAGACGGTCCACTGGGCAGCCGAGAAGCCGATGTCGTTCATCGTTGCGAGCAACGCCGGCGGAGCGGGAAATCGATCTACAGACGCGGGAAGATAGCGATATGCATCGGCGTTGTGCGAGATGGCTGCCCCGACTTTCGGCAGTACCGTGTGGAAGTAAACGCGATAGAGGCGGCCAAGTGCACCTTGCGGTTCAGATGCTTCCAGAATGCCGAGTTGACCACCGGGCGCGAGAACGCGGTGGAGTTCGCGGAGGGCATCTCGATAATTCACAAGATTGCGGAATCCGAATGCGGAGACCGCCAGGTTGATTGAGGAATCAGCCAGCGGCAAATGCATCGCATCGGCTTCGAGCGTGCGGATATTTCGTCCCGCAAACTTTCGTTGAGCGCGCAACAGCATCTGATGCGAAAAGTCTGCCGCGATGATCGGCTCAGAGTTCTTCGGTCGCCACCGATTGAATGCGAGTGCGAGGTCGCCGGTGCCGCAACAGAGGTCAAGAATGCGGGCATCGGGCTGCCTAAGTACATCGCAAAAGGTGCGCGCGACGCGTCGGCGCCAAAGGGAATCGACACCGAGCGATAGGACGTGATTGAGGAGGTCATACCGTGGCGCGATTCCGTCGAACATCGATTGAACAGAGCGTGCTGCGGATGCTTCGTCGGTCGTCCCGATGGGCCGGGCTCCAGACGCGGCGTGCGTCACGTCACTGGACGGTGCGTCTTTCATCGCGTCCTCAACTGCTTCATTGCAGTCAACATCTCTTCGTCTGTGACGTCTGTGGCAACGATAGTTTTTCCAATTGCCGTCGGCAGAATAAACCGCCGGCCGCGGGTGTCATTTTTCTTATCACCATATGTCAGCCGAACGATGCGACTATCGCTAGCGGAGAAATCTGGAGGCGGGCCGTAGGCAAGAATAAGATTGTCGATTCGAGTCGCGTTCTCTTGCGAAAGAACGCCACGAGCTTGAGCAATTCCAGCCGCCAGGCGCAGTCCCCACGCAACAGCTTCTCCATGCAACAGCTGGCGATATCGTGTTGCGGCCTCAATAGCATGGCCCAGCGTGTGGCCGAGGTTCAACGTCATCCGCACGCCGCGTTCGTGTTCGTCCTGCATGACGATCTTTGCTTTCACTCGAACAGACGCCGTCGTGATTTCGCTCAGTGCGTGCGCATCGCGTGCGAGTATCTCAGGTCGAAATCTTTCCAGTGTGGCGAAGAGCTTCTTATCGCCGAGTATCCCGGCCTTGATGCTTTCGTACAGCCCGGCCCGCAACTCGCGCACAGGCAAAGTCTGCAAAAATTGCGTGTCAGCGAAGACAGCCCGCGGCGGGTTGAAGCTGCCGACGAGGTTTTTGCCGGCTTTGAGATTGACGCCCGTTTTACCTCCGACCGAAGAATCGACCTGGGCGAGCAATGTTGTTGGAATCTGCAGGTAATCGATGCCGCGCATGTAGGTCGCCGCGAGGAAGCCGGTGATGTCGCCGATCACGCCGCCTCCGAAAGCAATCAGCAACGCATCACGCGCCGCGCCGCCGCGCGCAAGCTGCTCTGCGAGCGTTTGAATGGTGTTGAGGTTCTTGTGTTTCTCCCCTGGCTGGACCATGAAGACGTGGGCCTGCGATTGGATTGCATGACGCAACTGCCGTTGCCAGGGAGCCCAGATCTTCGGTGAGGTAATGATGAAGACGCGGGTCTTGCCGCGAGCACGCAACAACGGTGTCAGTCGAGCGACTGCACCATCACCGATGTAGACCGGATATTGTGTTTTGCTGCTGCTGATCTGAATGGTGCGCACGTAAACTCAATCGTAAATGACCATGATGATGTGCTACCAGGAACGCGTTCTTCATGCATCTTTCAGCGTGGTAGCCTCAAAAAGTCATGCAGTTTTCTCAGCGGGTCGACTTCATCGTAGTTGGCGCGGGCATTGCCGGCCTTCGAGCTGCCATAGGCCTCGCCGACGCTGGAACTGTGCTGGTTGTGACGAAGCAGCAACTGGCTGAATCGAACACCCAGTATGCGCAGGGTGGCATCGCAGTGGCGATGGGCGGGGAGGAGGATGTTTCGCTCCACCGCAAGGACACGATCGCAGCGGGCGATGGAATAGTCTCCAGTGCTGCCGCGGAGGTTCTCGTGCGAGAAGGTCCGGCGCGGGTAGAAGAACTTCTCGCGTGGGGAACGGGATTCGATCGCGAGGGCGAAGATCTTGCTCGAACCCTTGAAGGTGCGCATAGCCGCTCGCGCATTCTGCACGCAAACGGCGATGCAACTGGCCGGGAGATTGGCCGCGCGCTGCTGCACCATGCGCGCACTTACAAAACGATTCAACTAGCTGAGTGGCTGACGACATCAGAGTTGGTCGTTCGCGATGGTAGAGTTTGCGGCGTCACTGTGGTCGATGAGAACGGCATCTCGCATGTCGTGATGGCGCGTGCGGTTTTGCTCGCCAGCGGAGGAGCCGGGCAGGTCT
>DATMOZ010000017.1:0-6164 GCA_035567995.1 Acidobacteriaceae bacterium | reverse complement strand
GCCTCAAAAAACTACGTACGCAGCCAGACTGCGCCTCTGGCCCAGAAAACGAATGAGCTCGATGATGCGACGGCGGCGAACAACCGCAGTGTGCACGAACTCGATACACGGACGACGACTGGAATCAATCAAGCGAAGGGTAACGCCAGTACGGCCGACCAGCATGCGACCGCCGCAGGACAGTCTGCGACGCAGGCGCAACAGTCCGCTCAAGACGCCTATAACCGCGCTGACAGCCTGGCTGGGGTTGTGGCGAATCTCGACTCCTACAAACCAGTGTCTGACGTTACTGTGACGTTCAGAACCGGTAAAGCTGACCTGAGCAAGGCAGATAAAGAGAAGCTGGCGTCGCTCGGCGAGCAGGTCAACGCTACGAAGAGCTATATCCTGCAAGTGACGGGCGGTACTGACTCGACCGGCGGCGCGGACCTGAACTATCAACTGAGCCAGCGTCGCGCAGAAACCGTGGTGGAGTTCCTCGCCAGCCAGTACAACATTCCACCACGCAAGTTCTATTTGATTGGCATCGGTAAGGACAAGGAAGTTGCCAGCAATAAAACAGCTGCGGGCCGCGCGCAGAACCGTCGTGTGGAAGTGCAATTGTTGACCAATATGGACCAGCAAGCACAGCCGCAGCAGGGACAGCAGAGTCAACCGACAGCCCAGCCACCTGCACAGCATTCACCCACGGTCTCAGAAAACAATCCGCATCAGTGAATGATTGGCGAAAAGGCCCGGCTTCGGCCGGGCCTTTTTTGTTGCTATGCGGCGCGTCGATACACGATCGCTGTCAATGCAGCCGCAACGATTACCCATGCGAATTGATACCAGTAGAAGAAGGGAAATCCGAAAAGCGATGGCTCAGCCTTCACGTAGAACGCCGGTACAAGGAGGGCGATGTACGGAGGCAGCAGGAGCAAATTCCACAAGGATCGTCGGCTTTTGGGACGGGTGCTCACGATTTTCACGCTAGGGGAGCGCCGCTGGAGTGTCAAGCCCGGGATTGCGGGGAGTCATCGAGCTGACAGGATTTCGGCTATATATCTTTATGGGTTCGCTCCGCCGGGTTTGCACCGCTAAGAAAACACGAATATTGTTAAAGATGGAATGACGCGCGACTCTTCGTTCGAGTGGAACCAGGACGGTCTAGAGCGGGCAGTCAGGTTGATACAGGAGCAATGGTCCGAGCGGCCATTGCCGCTGATGCCTGCGCCCCTGGACCTGTCGTCTTCGCTTCCTGAGATTGGCGCGGGCGAAAGAGTCGCACTCGAGGTGATGGCAGGCGCGTTTCTTGGTGGGGCTGCCCGCTTTCACTCTCCCGGATACTTCGCGCACATGGAACCGCCGACGCCGTGGATCACGTGGGCTGCGGCGATGTGGGCGGCGAGCTTAAATCAAAATTTGTTGCATGCAGAAACTGCTCCCGCGGCAATTGCAATTGAGGAGCGGGTGGTGCAGTGGCTTGCGCCGTTCTTCGGCTTGCGCGGCGGGCACATGGTGCCCGGTTCGACGATGGCGAACCTGACGGCGCTGTGGGCGGCGCGTGAGTTGCGCGATGTGCAGGAGATCGTGACGACTTCGGCGGCGCACTTGAGCATTGAGAAGGCTGCGCGATTGCTGCGTCTGCCGCTGCGAGTGGTGGAGGTTGGGCGCGACGGCAGTGTGCGCAGAGAAGACCTGGGAGATGTGTCGCGGGCTGCTCTCGTGTTGACCGCCGGAACGACTGCGATTGGTGCGGTTGAGCCGCTTGCATTTGGACGAGACGCAAGGTGGTTTCATGTGGACGCCGCGTGGGCTGGTCCGCTGAGGGTGTCACGGAAATATGCGAGCCGGCTGGACGGTATTGAAGCGGCGGATTCCGTTACAGTCTCTGCGCACAAGTGGTTGTTCCAGCCGAAGGAATCTGCGCTGGTGATGTTTGCTGATCCTGATGCAGCGCATACGGCGCTTTCGTTTGGGGCGGACTATCTGGCGAAAGACAATATCGGATTGCAAGGTTCGCATGGAGCGATGGCGCTGCCGTTGCTGGCGATGCTGCTGGCATGGGGGCGCACGGGTGTGGCCGAGCGCATCGAGTGGTGCATGAGCCTGGCGGAAGAACTGGAAGAGCGTGTGCGGGCTGACGACCGGCTGGAATTGCGCGGCGAGTCGGCGACGGGCGTTGTGGTGTGGCGCGTGAAAGGCGTCTCTCCGCGTGCGATCGTGTCGAAGCTGGAGACCGTACAGGTCGCAGCGGTGACGATCGACGGAGAAGACTGGTTGCGCTCAGTCGCGATCAATCCGATGGCGGAAGTGGATGTCGTGGTGTGCGAAGTGTTGCGAAAAGCTGAATCGCTTACGCGAACAGAAACTCCTTGGTTCGCAACTCCTTAACCTTGTCGCGCAGCTTGGCTGCTTTCTCAAATTCAAATTTCTTTGCGGCTTCGCGCATATCTGATTCGAGATTTGCGATGTAGGTGTCGAGGTCGGCCTGCGAGCGAAACTCCGGCATAGAGTCGTCCTCTTCGGTCAGGTCGGCGTAATCGGCCTTGAGGATTCCGGCGAGTTCCATACTTAGCGGACGGATGATGGACTCGGGCGTGATGCCGTTTTCTTCATTCCACGCGACCTGGATTTCGCGGCGACGGTCGGTTTCATCGAGGGCGCGGCGCATGGAGTCAGTCATCTTGTCGGCGTAGAGGATTGCGCGGCCCTCGAGATGGCGCGCGGCGCGGCCGATGGTCTGGATGAGGGAACCCTGCGAGCGCAGGAAGCCTTCTTTGTCGGCGTCGAGGATGGCGACGAGAGAGACTTCGGGCAGGTCGAGGCCTTCGCGCAGCAGGTTGATTCCGATGAGCACGTCGTATTCTCCCTTGCGAAGATCGCGCAGCAGCCGCACGCGTTCGAGGGTCTCGATTTCGGAGTGCATATAGCGGCATTTGACGCCGGCTTCGGTGTAGTAGCCGGAGAGATCTTCGGCCATGCGCTTGGTGAGTGTGGTGACGAGCACGCGCTGGTTGAGCGCGACGCGGTCGCGGATTTCCGCGAGCAAGTCGTCGATCTGGCCGCGCACGGGGCGGATTTCGACCTGCGGATCGACGAGGCCGGTGGGGCGGATGATCTGCTCGACGACGACTCCGGCGGCCTTGGTGAGCTCGTATGGACCCGGCGTTGCGGAGACGTAGATGAGCTGGTTGGTGCGCTGCTCGAATTCTTCGAAGCGCAGAGGACGGTTGTCCATCGCCGAGGGAAGGCGGAAGCCGTAGTCGACGAGATTCTGTTTGCGCGAGCGGTCGCCGTGCCACATGGCGTGAAGCTGCGGGACGGTTACATGCGACTCGTCCACGAAGAGCAGGAAGTCGCGGGGGAAATAATCGAGCAGCGTTGGCGGGGCTTCGCCCGGCAGGCGGTTGGAGAAGTGGCGTGAGTAGTTCTCGATGCCGTGGCAGTAGCCCATGGACTTGATCATTTCGAGATCGAAACGGGTGCGCTGGTGCACACGCTGCGCCTCGACCTGGCGACCTTCGCTTTCGAGCTGGGGCACCCACTCGCCTAGTTCGGTGAGAATGCTTTCGATGGCGGATTTCTTGCGCGCCGGCTGAACGACGTAGTGACTCTTGGGATAGATGGGCAGGCGCGCGTATTTCTGCCGTACGGTGCCGAAGAGCGGATCGATCTGTGAAAGAGACTCGATCTCGTCGCCGAAGAGCTCGATGCGGAACGCCATTTCGTCGTAGGTGGGGAAGACTTCGATGACGTCTCCTCGAACGCGAAATGTTCCGCGGCGGAAGTCGACGTCGTTGCGCTCATAGAGTATTTCGACGAGGCGGCGGGTGATGTCTTCGCGGCGGATTTTCTGGCCGCGTTCGAGCATCAGCAGCATGCCGTAGTAGGCTTCGGGCGAGCCGAGGCCGTAGATGCAGCTGACCGAGCTGACGATGATGGCGTCGCGGCGTTCAAAAAGAGAGCGCGTTGCGGAGAGACGCAATTTGTCGAGCTCTTCGTTGATGGTCGCTTCTTTTTCGATGTAGAGATCGCCGGCGGGAACGTAGGCTTCGGGCTGGTAGTAGTCGTAATACGAGACGAAATATTCGACGGCGTTGTGGGGGAAGAACTGCTTGAACTCGTGGTAAAGCTGCGCGGCGAGAGTCTTGTTATGCGCGAGGATGAGCGCGGGCCGGTTCATCTGTTCGATGACCTTGGCCATGGTGTAGGTCTTGCCGGAACCGGTGACGCCGAGCAGCACCTGATGCTTTTCGCCGGCGCTGAGGCCGGACGTCAGCTCTGCAATGGCGCGCGGTTGATCGCCCTGCGGCTTGTAGGTGCTGACTAACTGGAAATCCATATGGGTATGGTATGGGATGCCCGGCGAAGGGCAAAGGAATCACGGCATCTCGTCTCAGAACGTGTAGCGGAGTTCGAGTTGCATGCGGCGCGGGGGGTATGCAGCGTTGACCTGGCCAAATGTGGGCGAGGTCACCACAGAGCTGACGATGGCAGGGTTCAGCCTGTTGAGTACGTTGAACGCAGAGAGGGAGAAGCCGATGGTGGGACTCTTGTCCAGTTTTTTGGGACGCATTTTGAAGTCGTAGCCGTAGCGCAGATCCAGTTCCTGGTACATGGGATTGTTCTTGGAGTTGCGTGCCACTCCGGCTGGACGTGCGTTGAAAAAGCCTGTGCCGTATGGATCGGTGCCAGTGGTGATGGTGTATGGCGTGCCGTTTGAAATGTGAACCTGAACTCCGAGGTTCAGCGGCTTGCCCTGACCGAAGGTGCCGAACATATTGAAGCGATGCCGTGCATCATAGTTGGAGCTGGCTTCTTCGTTGTCAGGCAGATATTGATTTTGCGGATAGAAGCCAATGCCGCCGGTGTTGTCGATGGCGTGGGCATAGACATACTGCACGGTTCCTGAAAACACGCTGCCGATACGGCCGCGGAGCATGAGAGTGAGGGAGTTGCTGCGCACATTGCCCGCCGACTCGATCTGGCGGTAGCGTCCGAACGCGGGATCGGGACGCACTGTGCTGCCGGAGAACGGGATCGGCGCGTTGACATCCACAGAGCGATAGGCATTGAAGCTGTTGGCCTTGTAGTAAGCCACAGATGCTGTCGCGGCTTTACCCACGCGATGTTCGAGAGAAACACTCAGGTTGAAGCGCAGAGGTGTGCGTATGTCTGGTGCGAGGCGCACAACGTTTGGCGACTGAAGGGTGATTTGATCCGGACAAATCACGGGAAAGCACGGGCTGTCGGTCACCAGCGTGTCGAAGAGGGATGGCTGAGAGTACCGCTTTACGTCGGCGAGCGGCGTGTTTCCGGCGCGGTCGTAGTAGACACCCGCTCCGGCGCGCAGAACGGTTGCACCGTCTTTGTCGAGTAGCTTTGCGACGGAGAAGCGGGGAGAGAAATTTGCGAGGCTTCGGGTGAAGTTGTTCCAGTCGTAGCGAAGACCTGGGGTGATGGTAAGCGTCGGCGTGGCCTGTATCACGTCGAGGACGAACACTCCCGCCTCAAGGTCGTGATAGATATAGCGACTCTGGCCCTGTTGCGATTCGTAGGTTGAGGGCCTGTTCGCCTGATATGCGGCAAGGCTGGGAAAGACATACTCTCCACCAAACAGGGACTGGTCTTCCAGTACGCGGCGGCCAATGTGGGGAAGGTTGACGCCGAATTTCATCTGGTGCCTGCCGCGGGTGTAGCTGAAGGTGTCGGTCAAGCGCAGATTGTATTCAGATTTGACCTGCTGTGCCTGGGCACTGCCTCCGACAAATGCCCCCTGCACGACGATTTTTGAGCCCTGGTTGGTGTTCGTGATGTCCTGCCGGTTGATCTCGACCAAGGCGGAGAGCTGGTTGAGCCTGGTGGGCGACAGAGTGTAGTCATCGTGGAAGACGAAATCACTCTCGATGTTTGTCACGTTAGATCCCGCAGCCTCGAGCACGAGTTCGCCGACGCCCTCGTTGATGTTTGACTGATTTTGATATTGATACTCAACGTAGGCCGTCTGCGCGGGCGAAAGCTGACGTGATGCGCGCATTGACAGCTCAGTGTTGCGCGTCGGTGCAGATACGTTTTGCTGCAGTGGGCCCGAGAGCGTGACGGCATTGACAACCGCTTGCAAGTCTTCCTCTGCACGAGTGAACGAAAACAGGAAGGACGTGTCTTTGAGGTGGAAGATGGGG
>DATMOZ010000016.1:0-8227 GCA_035567995.1 Acidobacteriaceae bacterium | reverse complement strand
GAAAATCCATCGCGTACCGATGTATTTCTCGGGTACTCATATTTGGCGCCGCACGGCAAGGTGAAAAACCAAGTATTTGGAGACAGCTCGATGTCGTCTATTAACTACGGCGCCATCGAAAGCATCACGTACTTCTTTAATAAATATTTCGGCGCACAGATCGAAGGTGCGCAACATCCGAACGGCAACAACGATGACTTTTACACGGCGGGCGTCGGCCCCGTGGTTCGTTTTCCGCTTCAGGATGTGACGCCGTTCGCGCATGCAACGGTGGGCGCCGTACGCGCCGATTTCAACGCACAAGGCTTGCCGTATCATTGGGGCCCCGCAATCGTAGTTGGCGGTGGTATGGATTACGCGACGCCGTTTCTCGGCGGCAAACTCGGTCTCCGCCTTTTCCAGGCCGATTACGAGTACATGCATTTGAACTGGGGTCCTGTCACTCAGCCGAAAGGCGGTCGCGCGAACTTGAACGCCGCGCGTCTGAGCACCGGTTTGCTGCTGCACTTCGGCTCGATCATTCCGCCGCCGCCGGTTGCGTTCGCTTGCACAGCGAACCCCGCGACGGTTTACCCGGGCGATCCAGTTACGATCACAGGCACGGCAACGAACCTGAATCCGAAGAAGACTCCGACCTACTCCTGGACCTCCACCGGTGGGAAGGTAAGCGGAACTGCGACAACTACAACGGTTGATACGGCCGACTTGGCTCCTGGGACCTATACAGTGACAGGCCACGTCACTGAAGGCCCGAAGCCGGGACAAAGCGCAGATTGCACGGCGACCTTCACGGTTCAACAGTTCCAGCCGCCGACGGTCACCTGCTCGGCGAATCCGACCACAGTGAAGCCGGGTGATACGGCGACCATCACTGCGACCGGCGTCAGCCCGCAGAACCGTCCATTGACCTACACATTCACCGCGTCGGCAGGCACAATCACCGGCACCAACAACACAGCTTCACTGGCGACTCAGGGCGCTCCGACGGGTCCGATCACAGTGACTTGCACGGTAACTGACGATAAGGCTCAAGCGGCATCGGCGACCACCACGGTAAACGTGGAGGCACCGTATGTACCGCCGGCTCCGAAGACTCAGAAACTGTGCGCGATCACTTTCGGACGCGACAAGAAACGCCCGGCGCGCGTCGACAACGAAGCTAAGGCCTGCCTGGATGACGTTGCTCTGAACGCCCAGCGCACGGCTGATGCGAAGGTTGTCGTCGTAGGCGAGGCGGCACCCGAAGCGAAGAACGCCGATAAACTGGCTGCTCAGCGCGCGGTCAACACCAAGGCTTACCTGGTTGACGAGAAGGGCATCGACGCTTCTCGCATCTCGGTACGCACTGGCCCAACTGGCACCGATCAGGTGGAAGACTACCTGGTTCCTGCTGGAGCGGACTTTGACGCCGACGTCCCCGGAACAACACCGGTTGACGAGTCGGTGGTCAAGCCGCAAGCGCGCAAGCCTGTCCCAGCCAAGCACCATGCGAAGAAAGCGGCTGCAGCACCGGCACAGCAGTAAGTAGCTAACTAACCGTAAAAGGCTGACTGGGTTTCCCAGTCAGCCTTTTCGTTTTTACTTGCCGTGCCTGGCTTTTATCCAGCGCTAACTTGTTGAAACCGCTTAGACATCGAAGTGATGGGCAGACTGATTCTGAGGCGCAGTTCGAATGCACCTTCGTAACAGTATTTTCGTAAATACTCTACCGCGACCTTTCAGGCGCGGTAGAGTATCTTGAGCGAGTATCCTCCTCATTGAATGGGCATTTTGAATTTGACTATGAAGCGATTTCGTACCCTCTCCTGCACCCTCGCCGTGACCTTGCTTTCCGTGACAGGTTCACTTTCCGCCTCAACGCAGACACAAGCGGTTTCGCCTTCTCCCCAGACGTGGATCAACACCGGGCCTGAGGGCGGGGATGCCCGCAGTTTTGCGACGCACCCCGCTGATCCGAAGAGCATCTACCTCGGAACGAGTGATGGATGGGTCTATCACTCCAGCGATGGCGGCGTAACGTGGAAACGACTTGCCAGAGTCGGCGACCGCGATGACCTGGTGATTGACAACCTCATCATCGATGCGGGAAATACATCGCGAATCCTGGCCGCTGCGTGGGTGGTGAATCAGGCCGACGGCGGACTGTTTGAGAGCAACGATGGCGGCGTGAAATGGACGCACGTCGCGGGAATGGATGGACAGTCTATACGCGCTCTAGCGCAGGCGCCTTCTGATCCGAAGACGTTCATCGTGGGCACGCTGAAGGGCGTATACCGCAGCACAGATAGCGGTGAAAACTGGACGCGGATCAGCCCCGAAGGCAACAAAGAGATGCACGAGTTCGAGTCGATCGCCATCGATCCGAAGGACCCGAATGTGATTTACGCCGGTACGTGGCACCTGCCATGGAAGACCACCGATGGCGGCAAGACGTGGAACAACGTCAAGCAGGGACTTATCGATGATTCAGATGTTTTCTCGATCATCATCGATCCCGCAATACCGAGCACGGTTTATTTGAGTGCTTGCTCTGGCATCTATAAGAGCTCTGACGCCGCAACTGTTTTTCACAAGGTGCAGGGAATTCCCGCTACAGCGCGCCGGACGCGGGTGTTGATGCAGGATCCGTCGCATCACAATATCGTTTATGCGGGTACGACGCAGGGCCTCTACCGCACAACGGACGACGGCAAGGTGTGGTCGCGCATGACCGGCGACGACGTAATCATCAATGACGTATTTGTAGACCCGACGAACTCGTCACGCGTTCTGCTCGCGACCGATCGCAGCGGGGTGCTGGTGAGCGATGATAATGCCGTCCACTTCAAACCTGCCAACACGGGATTTTCTCAAAGGCAGGTGGCCAGCATGCTGGTCGATCCTGACAATGCAAAAGACGTGTACGTGGGCGTGCTGAATGACAAGACTTACGGCGGCGTCTTCGCTTCACAAGACGGTGGCATGACATGGCAACAGCGCAGCGAAGGTCTTGGGGGACGCGACGTCTATGCGCTGATGAAGGCGCCGGGAGGCGAAGTGATCGCCGGCACGAACAGCGGGATCTTCGCTCTTGAGGGATCGCGGTGGGCCGTAGACGGGAAGACGATCGAGCATGTTGAGAAAAAGACTACCCACATCGTGAAGAAGAAGCGCGTTGTAGAAACCAAGCAAGTAACCGTCCCCGGAAAAGAGTTAAAGGCGCGCGTTAGCGGACTGGCTGCCAGCGGAGATCACCTGTACGCGGCGACAGACAACGGAGTTTACGTGAGCACGGATAAGGGATCGACATGGGAGCGGAAAGAGTTGCCGTCCAATGCAGATCCGCACTTTGTCGAGGCGATCGGAAACGATGTCGTAGCCGCGACATTCACGAAGATTTATTCTTCGCATGATGCGGGCGCGACGTGGCAAGCGGCGGAGATGCCGGCTAAGTTGAGCGGGATTGCCACCATGGCTGCGGCGCCGGGCGCGGACGGCAAGCCGGTCTTTTACCTCGGTGGACGCGAGGGAATCTTCTACAGTCAGGATGCGGGAGCGTCGTGGACGCATCTGCAGCATCTTCCGGTTGCGGATATCGGCAGCCTGACATACAGCTCAAAATTGAATCGTGTGTTGGTAGTGCTGAGAGGATCGACGATGTTGTACGCGATTGATCCGGCACAACAGACCTGGAAGTGGTGGGACAGCGGCGAGAGACTGCGTACGCTGCGCTGGACCGACGGACGCTTTGTCGGTGCGACGCCGTACGAAGGTGTGGTGGTAAGTCCTAAGGAAAGCGGCACGGCGCTGGGCTCAGGTGCGTCGGAATAAGCTGCGTTGACGACCAAAGGCCGCCGCGGCTAAGCTCCGGCGGCCTTTATTTCATCCAGCAAATTTGCCTTTTTCTCTTCGGTGAAGTTGCCGGTCGCGCGCCACAGTACTTTGCCGTTTTTGTCTACGAGCAGCACGCTGATGGCGCTCTCACTGGGAATGTCGAGCGTGCGGCGAAAGTCCTGTTTATCAACGTAAAGCGTGATAGTGCGGGAGCGAGTCGTGCCATCCTGTATGCCGCTGCGCATTGCTGAGTCGAGATACCAGCGAAACACAGGGTTAGAGCGGCCGATGGTCGGCAGCTCGTAATAACGAAACGTGGAGTGCGCAGCCTCAATCTCTCTGGCTGCGGGAAGCCAGGTGTCGATATCTTTCTGCTGCTCGCGTTCGAATGCGATGAGAAGAAGATTTGTGGTGCCGGCGAAATCCTTTGGCAGGGTCATCTTCTGTTTTGCGAGGTTACTTGCAGTCAGGTGCGGGAACACCGCAGCCTGTTGCGCAGGCAAGGTAAGAGCCAATGTCGCAGTTAACAGGCAGATCATGGACAACAATGAGATGGGTGTCTTGTTCATTCGAGTCCTCATGCTAACAGGAGAGACGCACGAGCCTGCAAAGGGGCCGCAGCCAGTATTTTGATGCGAACATCGGCCGCGTGGCCTAGTTCGAATGGGAAGTAAATGATGCGGGTATCATTAGAAACGTGAGTTCTACACTGCAATCCGCCAAGCCTCGTCGGCCATTTCTGACGACCGACGCCCGACTCGAGAGTGTTCATGATCGCGTGGTCAACGGCGAACGGTTGTCGTTTGACGATGGCCTGGCGCTCTACCGTTCTCCTGACATTCTTGCAGTTGGCTGGCTGGCGAATTATGTGCGCGAGCAGATGCACGGCGACACGACTTATTTCAATGTAAACCGGCATATTAATCCGACGAACGTCTGCGTTGCGGCGTGCCGCCTGTGCGCGTTTGGGCGCAAGAAGGATGCACCGGGAGCCTACACGATGGCGCTTGAGGAGGCTTGGGCTTCTGCCGCGTCTGGCTATACGGAAGCAGTGACGGAGTTTCACATTGTCGGAGGATTGCACCCGGATCTTCCGCTGGAGTATTTTCTCGACCTCGTCGCGGGATTGAAAGAACGCTTTGTTCAGGTGCATATCAAGGCGTTCACCATGGTGGAGGTTTCGTTCCTGGCGAAGCGCGCGAAGCTGAGCATTCGCGAGACGCTGGAAAAGCTGAAAGCCGCGGGCGTCGATTCGCTGCCGGGCGGTGGCGCGGAGATTTTTGCGGACCGCGTGCGCCACATTATCTGTGATCACAAGATTGACGGCGGTGAGTGGCTGGAGACGGCGCGGACCGCGCACCAGATCGGTCTGAGATCAAACGCGACGATGCTGTATGGCCATGTGGAAAGCGATGAAGATCGCGTTGACCATATGCTGCGGCTGCGCGAGCTGCAGGACGAGACCGGCGGTTTTCAGACATTTATTCCTCTGGCGTTTCATCCTGCGCATACCGCGCTCGACCATCTGGCCACTACGACGGGCCTTGAGGATATTCGTCAGATCGCGGTTGGCAGATTGCTGCTCGATAATTTCGGTCACATTAAGAGCTACTGGCAGATGGTGACGCCGAAGATGGCGCAGATATCCCTGCGCTTTGGCGCGGACGATATCGACGGCACGGTGATCGAAGAGAAGATTTACCACGATGCGGGCGCGACGACTCCGCAGGGGATGCGCCGGGCGGACCTGATTCGCCTGATTACTGAGGCCGGGCGCGTTCCGTTTGAGCGGGATACGCTCTATCGCGCGGTGATGCGCAGTGAGGATAGCTTCACGATCGCGGTTTGAGTCTTTTCTCGCTCCCCAATCTGACCGGGTAGAGGAGTCTCCACTAGATAGAAGCCTCCTGGCTGGCGAGACGTTTTTTCGCGCGGCGTTTTCGCACCTCGCGGGCCGCAATCCAGATCAGCGCGGTGAACGTGATCACCAGCAGCCCGGCTGCCCGCCAGCCGTGCAGTTGCGGGGTGTCCTGATAGAGCAGAGCCAGGCCCACGAAACAGAAGAAGATATGCGCGCAGAAGACTTCCAGTGAAGCCCTGCCGAGGGTGAGCAGGGGCTCGACTGCGAGCAGATGTTTGGCGATATCCCGAATTGCCCAACAGACAATGACAAATGCCAGAAGATTGAGAATGCGCAGCGGGGTGAGCTGCCACTTATCGAAGAGGACGCCGACGCGCTCTACGGTCAGGTGTTTGCCGAGCCAGTCGTGCCGGATACCGATGCAGAAAACGCATATGGCGGCGGCCAGAGTTGTGGTCCAGGGTGGAAAGTGAGGCAATGCACCCTCGGGTCGTGCAGAGCGTGCGCCGAGCCAGAGTCCGCTAGTCCACACAAGCTGCCATGAGAAGAGATTGAAGGCTCCCGTCTCCTGTAGTGGGATCTGGAGATGCGTTACGCGCACGACGGCGGCGTGCACCAGCGCGCGCAGACCGAGTTGGCCGCCGAGCCAGAGCAGGCCGCTCGCGGCCATCACGATGCGCCATCCGTAACGTCGAGCAAAGCTGAGTATCGGCGGTGAGAACGCAAGAAAGAGAACATACATCGGCAGAATGTCGAGCAGTGGTGGCGTGTAAACGAGAAAGATCGATCCGACTATGGCGACGGCAGGATGCGCCAGGTAGAAGTTGAGCAGATTCTCAAGGGCAATGCTGTTTGTGTGGACCGCGAGCGCGGCGGCCACGGTGAACGCGAGCAGCAACATAACCAGGTGAAAGCCGTAAAGCTGCAGCGCGCGACGCCAGATGCGGAAGTGGAAGCTCGGCTCGTCCGGGACATTTTGGCGCAGGTAAAGCCGGCTGGTCAGCATCGCCGAAACGAAGACGAATCCTTCAGCCGAAGAGACGAAGCCGAATGGCTGATTGACAAAATCGCTCATGTGGGTGGGCAGATGTGTCAGCACCATCCAGACGAGAAACAGCCCGCGCAGCGCGTCTATCTCGGGTTGTCGTTTCAATGTGATTCGCATGCGCGACTTGCGGCCTCTGCTCCTGAGAGGCAGGCGCAGGGAAATTGTTTGCACTCCCGGTCAGGCAGCGATTTTAGTGAGCGAAACATGTAAGCTGCTATCAATCTTCTAAATGCATTAGACAGCGATTCATGGAGGCTGGATGCAGCAGCGTGTAGCGGGGTGCCTTATTCAGGCAGGGATGATTGCAGTTTTGGCGCTTACGAGTGCGAGCGCGGAGACGACAAACGGCGCGGTAATTCACGGCATGAGTGGGGTTACGCTGCCGGCCCCGCCTGCGACAGAGAAGAAACCGGTGAGCGAGACGCTGCATGGCGAAACGTTCGTCGATAACTATCGCTGGCTCGAGAGCGGGAAAAGCCCCGAGACACGCGCCTGGATTGCAGCGCAGTCGGCCTACACGGACAAGTACCTTTCGCAGATCGCGAAGCGACCCGAGATTGTTGCGCAGTTGACCGAGTTGCAGCGCGTTGATACGACAGGCATGCCAACTGAGCGTGGCGGACGCTTCTACTACATGAAGCGGCTGGCGGATGAGAACCAGGCTTCGATCTACGTTCGCGATTCGCTCGCCGGCGCAGAGAAGCGTCTGGTAGACGCTACGAAGCTGAGCGCGGATCAGAACTCGTCGGTGTCCATAGCGGACGTTTCGCGCGACGGGAAGTTGCTGGTGTACGGCGTGCGCGTGGGTGGCGCGGACGAGATGAAGATTCACGTGCTGAATACTGCGAACGGTGAAGAGATGCCGGTCGATCTGCCGGTCGCGCGCTACCAGGGCATCAGCCTTGCGGAGCCGGCAAACAGCGGGTCGAGCGCTGACATCAAAGGCATTTATTACAGCGTTTACCGGCCTGAGACGGGCAGTTTCGTTTATCAGTACAGCTTCGGCAATGGCAACGAACCGAAGCAGATTTTCGGCGGCGAGTTCAATGGAGAGAAGTTCAGCACTCTCGATCTGATCGGCATGCAGGTCACCGAAGATGGGCGATTCATGGTGCTGGAGGCGCATCACGGTGTTCCGGCGACGCGCGTCGATGTCTACCTTAGCGACTTGAGCTCGGGCGACAGGAAATTCGTTCCGTTGATTCATGGCATCGACTCACGGTTCTCGATGGAATATGCCGGCGATGGAAACTTCTACGTACACACAGACTACAAAGCGCCCAACGGTCGCGTTCTAAAAGCCGACCTGAAGAACCCGAATGTGGATGCGTGGCAGACCGTCGTGCCTGAGGGGAAAGACGTGATTTCAAGCCTGGCGATCGCGGGGCACAGACTGTTCGTCTCGCGGCTGGCAGATGTGAAGACACAGACGACGATTTACTCCCTCGACGGCAAGCGGGTTGGCCAGGTTGAGTATCCGGGTATTGGAGAAGGGTCGAATGTCT
>DATMOZ010000015.1:0-3615 GCA_035567995.1 Acidobacteriaceae bacterium | reverse complement strand
GGTCGAGAAGCTCGCGGCTGTAGCGAACTTCTTCGGCATACCACTGAACGTATTGTTCGTCTTCGAGCGCGGACTGCAGACAGGCGAGGGCAACGGCGTTGACGTTGTAGGCTGAAGCGACTTTGCGCACGAAGTGCATCGGCTCCGCGGGGCCGATGATGACGCCTACCCGCAAGCCGGCAAGTCCATACGCTTTAGAGAAGGTACGGGCAACGAAGAGATTTGGCAGAGAGCCGATGTCAGAAAATACAGTTTCGCCGTGGAAGTGGTAGTACGCTTCGTCGGCGAGAACAGCGGCCTGGGGCGCTGCGGCGGCGATAGCGCGGATGGTTTTGGGCGATACGACAGCGCCTGTCGGATTATTTGGCGAGGCGATCGGAATGAATCTGGTGCGTTCATTGATCTGGTTCATCACGCCATTGAACGGGAATGCAAAATCTTGTTCGGCCAGCACGTCATGAACGGTTGCGCCGCAGGCTTGTGCGTTGATGTCGTACATGGCGAACGTGGGAACAGCGATGATGGCTTCGTCACCGGGATCAACGAAGGCCACGGTGAGAAGGTGGATGGCTTCGTCGACGCCGTTTGTGAGCATGACCTGATCTGGCTTGAAGCCGAAGTGTTCAGCGACCATGCGTTCGACTGGCTCGCGCTCAGGATACTTCGTCAAATCGTCTGCGGTGAGGGAGCGGAGGCGTTCGAGCACACGCGGCGATGGAGCGATTGTGTTTTCGTTGAAATCGAGACGCAGTCCGTCACGGCCGGAGAGTGGCGGGTGATACTCGCTCATCTGCTCAACGGCACGGCGTGGTTGCAGCGTCATTAGTTTTGTCGCGGTCATTTCTTTCCCTTTTTATTGCCCGCCCGATTGAGGCGAGTGCGTATGGATGCTGCGTGTGCCGTGAGTCCCTCAGCTTCGGCGAGCTCGGCTGCCTTTGGTCCGAGCGCGGCGAGGCCGTCTGGCGAGTACTGCTGGACGGTAATTAGCTTGATGAAATCGAGGACGCTCAGGCCGCCTCGGGCGCGGGCGATGCTGCCGGTAGGGAGAACGTGGTTGGGTCCGGTGATGTAGTCGCCCATGGTTTGTGGCGTGTCCGCGCCGATAAACACAGAGCCCGCGTTTCTAACCCAATCTACATCGGCGGGGCTGTCGACGGTCAGGTGCTCCGGTGCGAGCCGGTTGGTGACGGCGCGCGTTTCCTGCGCAGAGCCGGTGAGGAAGGCGTAACCGTGCTTCGAAAGCGATTCGCGCGCTATCGGGTTCTTCTTCGATTGCAGCTTCACCTGACCGATGAGGTCGCGCGCGAGGGTGGAGTTTGAGGTGACGAGAATGGAGAGCGCCTGCGGATCGTGTTCAGCCTGCGCGACGATATCGGCTGCGAGCCACTCTGGATCGCCGGATTCGGTGGCGACCACAATTTCGGTGGGGCCGGCCAGCATGTCGATCGCGCAGTTGAAGGCGACGAGCTTCTTTGCGGTAGTGACGTAGATGTTGCCGGGGCCGACGATCTTGTCGACTCGCGGGATGGTGGCGGTGCCGTAAGCGAGTGCGGCGATCGCGTGCGCGCCGCCGACGCGGTAGAAGTGTTCGACGCCGAGCAGGGCGGCGGCGGCGAGCGTTTCTTTGGCAGGCTTCGGCGAGACCACGACGATTCGCTCGACGCCGGCGACCTGCGCCGGAATGACGGTCATAAGCAGAGTGGAGGGCAGGGGATAGCGGCCACTTGGCACGTAGCAGCCGACTGCCGACAGGGGCAGCACTCGCTGGCCGGCGCTGACGCCCGAGGTTACGTCGAGAGCGAAATCGCGCGGCATTTGTTGCTGAGCGAACGTGCGGATGTTCACGGCGGCGGTTTGGAGCGCGTCGCGGACCTGTGGGGAAATTGTTGCGAGCGCGTCCTGCATTTCTGCCTCGGTAATGCGTAACTGCGACTCGGGCGAAAGGCCGTCGAGCTTGTGAGCGTAGTTGCGGAGAGCCTTGTCGCCGCCGCGACGGATGTCAGCGATGATGCGGCGGACGGCGGGCTCGACGCGGGCCGTGTCCGCGGCACCGCGCTGTTCCAAGCTGCGCAAGAGTTGCTCTGCTTGTTTTGCGCTTCGTCCAGTGGTGCGAACCAGTTTCATGGGGGTTAGAGAACGATTTTGTTGAGTGGATATTCGACGATGCCGGTGGCGCGGGCCGCTTTCAGGCGCGGAATAATGTCGCGAACACTGCGTTCAGAGAGGATGGTGTTAATGGCGTGCCACTCGCTGTTTGTGAGTTGTGAGATTGTGGGCGCGTTCAGAGCGGGCAGGACCGCGAGCACCGCGTCGAGGTTGTCTTTGTGCACGTTCATCATCAGGCCGACCTGGCCTTGCGCGTCGATTGCTCCGCGCAGCATGAGAGCGATGTTGTCTATCTTCTGTTTCTTCGTTGCGTCCTGGTAGGCGGACTTGTTTGCGATGAGCTGCGTCTCGCTTTCCATGATGGTGTCGATGATGCGGAGACGGTTGGCGCGAAGCGAGCTGCCAGTCTCGGTGACTTCGACGATAGCGTCGGCAAGCATGGGTGGCTTCACCTCAGTGGCACCCCAACTGAACTCAACTTTGACGGGAACATTTTTTGCGGCGAAGTATCGCTTGGAAACTTCGACCAGTTCAGTGGCGATGGTCTTGCCTGCGAGATCTTCAGCGCGTTTGAAGGTGGAATCTTCCGGGACGGCTAGGACCCAGCGGACTTTTTGCCGCGATTGTTTTGAGTACGTGAGACTAGTGATGGTCTCAACGTCGAGGCCATTTTCGACGATCCAGTCATTGCCGGTCAGTCCGGCATCGAGCACGCCCTTTTCGACGTAACGCGCCATCTCTTGTGCGCGGATGAGCATGCACTCAAGTTCGGGATCGTCGATGGTCGGGAAGTAGGAGCGGCCATTCGCGTAGATGTTCCAGCCCGCGCGTTCGAAAAGAGCGATGGTGGCGTCCTGCAGACTGCCTTTGGGGATTCCGAGTCTGATCGTGGGAGGCATTATTTGTCGTCTCCTGAAGTTGCAACCTTTTTAGTGGCGAGCTGGAGTGGACGGGTAAAGCAGCTCACGGTTCCTTCGTGGCATACAAGGCCGTCGCCTTCCACTTCGACGCGGAAGAGGAGCGTGTCCTGATCGCAGTCGGTGGCGACATCGACGATGCGCAAGCGGTTGCCGCTGGTCTCGCCTTTCATCCAGAGCTTCTGGCGGGTGCGGCTCCAGAAAGTGACGAAGCCCGTTTCCTGAGTGCGCTGCCAGCTAGCTTCGTTCATAAAGCCAAGCATCAGGACCTGGCCCGTGGAGTCATCTTGCACGATGGCGGGGAGCAGGCCGTCCATTTTCGCGAAATCGATTTGCGGCCTGGGGTTCTCGGCGTTTGAGTCTGTCGTCATGGTCTTCTCTGAGTATCCTGTTCGGCCTGCGATCTTGACGCCGGATAACAAAAAACCGCCGGCGCTTGGAGCGCATCGGCGGGCTGTTATTGCTGGATTCTGCCTGGTGGAACTACGCCGCCGACACGCTTTGTGCGTGGTGATGATGGTGGCGGTGATGGTGCAGGCGCGGTGACATCGCAATTTCGAAACTAAAGGGTAGCTTGCAGGATGTCAAATGG
>DATMOZ010000014.1:0-2350 GCA_035567995.1 Acidobacteriaceae bacterium | reverse complement strand
GCCGGCCTTGGAAATCAAGTCGTTCATCGCCTTAACGATTTTCTTGATCTCGACATGGGCGAAATCAATCGCGTCCGCAACCGTATCTTCAGATACTCCAGTCGCGCCCGACTCCACCATCACGATGCCGTCGGCGGTGCCTACAACAGTGATGTTGAGCGCGCTTACTTTGCGCTCTTCGTACGTGGGATTGATGACGAAATTGCCGTCGATCTGGCCCACGCGGACCGCGCCGACCGGCCCGTGGAACGGAATGTCAGACAGACCCAGCGCCAGACCTGCAGCGTTGATCGCGATGATGTCCGGATCATTTTCCTTATCGGCCGAGAAGACCAGCGCAATGACCTGCGTCTCGTTGCGGAACCCTTCAGGGAACAACGGGCGGATCGGGCGATCGATCTGGCGGCAGGTAAGAACTTCCTTCTCGCTGGGGCGCCCTTCGCGCTTGATAAATCCGCCGGGAATGCGTCCACCGGCATACGTATATTCGCGGTAATCAACCGTGAGCGGGAAAAAGTCGACTCCTTCGCGCGGATCGGGCGATGCTACCGCCGTGGCAAGAACCACCGTCTCGCCGGATGTGACGAGTGCCGCTCCTGAAGCCTGTTTGGCCATGCGGCCTGTTTCAAATGTTAATCGCCTGCCGCCGGCAAGCTCTACTGTAACTTCCTGTTTCATTTGGGAATCCTCGATTCTCGTGTTGTTGCTCGTCTATCGAAACTTGGGCGCAGCGTCGCCCGCCGGCGCAGCCGCATTTCGATGCGGCCGCCGCTGGCGTATGGGTTTTTGCGGACAAGAGGGGGTTGCTGCTAAAGGAAGTGCTCGCGCACAGGCGCGTTCGCTGTGTGTTCCTAATGGCAATGGGTTCGGCGCTACTTGCGGATACCGAGCTTGCTGATCACGTCGCGATACCGCTCAGGATCTGTCTTCTTCAGGTAATCCAGGAGACGGCGACGTTTTGATACGAGCATGAGCAGGCCGCGGCGCGAACCGTGGTCCTTCTTATGCTGTTTAAAGTGCTCTGTGAGTTCAGCGATACGCTCGCTCAGAATTGCGATCTGCACCTCGGGCGAACCGGTATCGGTATCATGGGTGCGGTAGCGGATAATTACGTCGGATTTCTTTTCAGATGCCAGCACGATGGTGCCTTACTCCTCTACTTTTCTAGTCAATACACTCTCTAAGTGTCTGACTAAGAATAACATGCTTTCCACTTAGAGTCCCGGCCCGCACGCGGTATCCAGCTTCTCAGACTCCGCTCCGACGTTGAAATCCATGCAACGAAACGAGCGTCCATTTGCGGAGAAGCCGCAAGCAGCACTGGCGACCGAAAAGGCATCGAAGCGGAGCAAGCGAGCTCAACACCGCACGCCCGCATGAACATTGTTCGATCTTTGCTTTCCCACAGGTAAATTCTTGACACGCCGGATACACTGTTTTTAGAGAAGCCCGGCCCATCGGCCGGGCTTTTTCGTTAAGTCCTTTCTTTTCAAATATGGCCCTTGTAAGTCGTTTTGAATCAAATATGGACACATAAAAAGGGGTATGGGGTACCCTGCTACTGAAGCAGCTCCACAATCCCGGCCAGCATGGGAGGCTGCGCTATGCGACCCGTCATATCGCTGACAACCGACTTCGGCACCACCGACCACTTCGTCGGAACAATGAAGGGTGTCATTGCCAAGATCTGCGCTGATGCAAACGTCATAGACATCACGCACGACATTCCCGCCTACAACGTGCTTGAAGGCGCTCTGGCAATCTGGCCCGCCTGGCGATATTTTCCGGCGCTCACCATACATGTCCTCGTGGTCGATCCGGGCGTCGGCTCGGAGCGGCGTCCCATTCTGGCCCGCATCGGCGGCCACTATTTCATCGCACCCGACAATGGAGTGCTGACTTTTCTGCTGGACGACATTGAGCGCACCGGACCGCCTCCTGACCTGCACGAGTTGACCACACCTGCCTACAGGTTAGGCACTCAGAGCGTTACGTTTCACGGCCGCGACGTCTTCGCGCCGGCTGCTGCCCATCTCGCGAACCAGCTCGCGTGCGGCAATGCGGACCTGTCGAGCTTCGGACCGCGCATCAAGGACCCGGTACGGCTCAAGTTGGAAAAGCCCACACGCAGCCCAGATGGTGTCGTCACCGGAACAATCCTGAAGGTGGACCGCTTCGGCAACCTGCTCACCAATCTGCAAGCCGCGGATGTGGCAGACCTGCAGGATCAGCGCTTTGCTCTGAATCTGGAGTCCAACACGATCACGCGTCTTCTGAAGAACTACATGGCTGGAAAACCGGGTGAGCCATTCGCGATTTTCGGAAGCTCATGCGTGCTTGAAATCGCTCT
>DATMOZ010000013.1:0-5164 GCA_035567995.1 Acidobacteriaceae bacterium | reverse complement strand
TTCCAAAAACTCGTTGTGTGCGTTGAAGAAGAACGACAGGCGGGGCGCAAACTCTTCCACATCCAGCCCGGCGTCAATCGCGGCCTGCACATACGTCATGCCGTTCGCCAGCGTGAACGCTACCTCCTGTACAGCCGTCGAACCCGCCTCGCGCATGTGATAGCCAGAAATCGAAATGGTGTTCCATTCTGGCACTTCGCGGCCGGCCCACGCGAACATGTCCGTAATAATGCGCATGGCGTGCTTCACCGGATAGATATATGTCCCGCGTGCGATGTACTCCTTCAGGATGTCGTTCTGCACTGTGCCGGAAAGAGCGCGCAAATCCGCACCGGTACGCTTTGCGGCCACAAAATACAACGCCAACAAGGTGCTCGCCGTAGCATTGATGGTCATCGACGTCGAAATCCTGTCCAGCGGAATGCCGGCGAACAGCCGCTCCATGTCTTCGATCGAATCAATCGCGACGCCTACCTTACCGACCTCGCCCAGCGACATCTCATCGTCGGAGTCATATCCGATCTGGGTTGGCAAATCGAACGCTACGGACAAACCGGCCGTGCCGTTCGCGAGTAGAAATTTGTAACGCTTGTTGGACTCGTCAGCGTCGCCCATGCCGGCGTACTGCCGCATGGTCCACAACCGGCCGCGATACATCGTCGGCTGAATGCCGCGAGTGAAGGGAAACACGCCAGGGAATCCGAGGTCACGCGCCTGGTCAAAGCCGCTCCCCACGAGCGTGTCAGCGGTCGCAACAGTTTCTACTGGAATTCCCGAGGCGGTCTTACGCTCCTCTGTCATGCATCAGCGCTTTCTGCGAGTGGGGACACGGCGTGCGCGCAAGAACGAAGAGATGGAGAAGTACGCGAAGATCGCGAACAGCAAGCAATAAACAATGAAGTGATCGTGCTCAGCTCCGCGGGCATAATCTGAGCGCAATCGATATATATTTTGCGCAAAAAAAAGCGCAAACAGACCGAAAAACAATCCAGTTACCTCAAGCCAGAGCGCTTTTCCGGCGCGCGCAAACGGTCCGACTGCGTTCGACCAGAAACCTTGGCCTCCGCGCGAAAGTCCTTTGCGTAGAGAGTGAGCTCTCACCGCGGTGTTCGCGGCCGCGGCCGATAACGGATGCGCCACCGCGCGCTGGCTGGCTTGGCGCTTCGCTTGCTCTTTCAGCAATTTGTTGGCGAGGCGTGCACCGATTCCCAATTTGCGACCAAGTGTCTCGAATTCCACATCCAGAAGTTTAGCGCAGCAGTGCGGAATCCATTGCGAATCGGCAGGCGTCAAAGTAATGTAGTGAAAATCAAAGCTGCATCGGGGCAACCACCCCGCTTGCGAGCCAGGAGGCGGAATTGAACAAGAAGGTGCGCACCCTGATTCAAAAACTCGGTGAGGCCATTCACGAATCCGTCTCAGAATCTGAAGACATCGCTGGCGTTGTGGGCGAGATCCGTGAACAAGGCTTCGATGTGATGCTAATGCTCGAGGCGACCATCGGCCTGAACGAGCTTGACGAGGGCAAGGCCGTTGAGCCCGCCGGATTGCTGGGCGCCGGAAAGACTGACAAGACAGAGCCATTCAGCGCTTCGGATATGAACTTTCTGCGCTCGCTGCGCATTACTCTGCCGCCGGAGCCCGGCGCCGAGGCAGAAGCCCGGTAAGACCAGCGCCGCTGCAGCGGGCCAACATGTTCACACCGGCTTTCTGCGCTCGCGGAGAGCCGGTCGCACGTCACTGAATACGTTCTTCAAACGTGCGAATGGCGAATCTCATTCGTCTCGTGATAGCTTTCCTTGCATCGGCGTAGACGTTCCAGCGCGACCCAGCATCGGAAGGTATCAGGACCGCAAGCATGAAGGACACCTTAGGCGTACTTCTCGCCGGTGGCGCCGGCGAACGACTCTTTCCCCTCACGCGCGACCGCGCTAAGCCGGCCGTTCCTTTCGGCGGAAACTACCGCATCATCGATATAACGCTTTCTAATTGCATCAACAGCGACCTGCGCCACGTGTACATCATGACGCAGTACAAAGCGCTGTCTCTGAACCGGCATATTCGCGAGGGCTGGGGTGGCATCGTCGGACAGGAGCTGGGCGAGTTCTTCGAGATTCTGCCGCCAATGCAGCGGGTCAGCGCGAACTGGTACATGGGCACTGCGGACGCCGTCTACCAGAACATCTATTCGATCGGCAGCGAGCAGCCGAAGTACGTGCTCATTCTCTCGGGCGATCACATCTACAAGATGAACTATGGCCGCATGCTCGATCAGCACCTCGCGACCAACGCCGATGTGACGCTCGCAACACTGCCCATCCATCCTGATGAAGTGTCCCGTTTCGGTGTCGTGGAAGTAGCGCGCAACGGCGAAGTCGTCAGCTTTCTCGAGAAGCCAAAGAGCACTGAGCTTCGTTCGCCGTTCAATCCTGAAATGGTCGACGCCTCAATGGGCATCTACCTTTTCAACACGGATGTGCTGCTGCCGAGCTTGATGAAAGATGCTGAGGACCCGAACTCCAAACACGACTTCGGCCACAACATTTTGCCCAGCATCCTCGGGCAGTACCGGATGCACGCGTTCAACTTTGTCGACGAGAATCGCCAGCAGGCGCTCTATTGGCGCGATGTTGGAACGCTCGATGCCTACTACGAAGCGAACATGGACCTTGCGTCCGTATCGCCGACGTTCAATCTTTATGACAAGGCGTGGCCGATCCGCACGCGCCAGAGGCAATATCCGCCGGCAAAATTTGTTTTTGGTGAACCGGGCCGTACGGGTATGGCGATCAACTCGATCATCTCCGCCGGCAATGTGATCTCAGGCGCGGTGGTGCGCAACAGCGTTCTGTCGCAGGATGTGCGCGTCAACTCGTACGCCGAGGTCGACTCGAGCATCATTTTTTCGCATGTCAATATCGGCCGGCACTGCCGCATCCGCAAGGCCATCATCGACCGGGATGTACATATCCCCGAGGGGACCGTGATCGGGTACGACCAGAACGAGGACAAGCGCAACTACTTCGTCACACCCAGTGGATTGACGATCGTGACGCGCGATTATTCTCTCTACGAGAATCCCGTGGCGGAAGATTTTCTGCCGGCGGAGGGCTGACACCCGGCGAACGAAGTACCCCCTCCCCCTGGGGATACTTAAAGTCCTAAAGTCTTCGAAGGAAAAGGGATAGGTCTGGACTTAAGTCTGTCTGGGTATACCTGCGAATTGCCGGTGCGTGGGCATGCACGGCTGTCTGCAGGCAGCTTTTGTCAAGCGTGGTCATTGCAAATGATCTCGCGCAGATGGCTTCAGCGCCCGGACTTTTCGATGAATCCACGCACCCGCTCGCCAATTTCGTCTCGGGTCTCCCGGAAAACAGCGAGGCGGTGCTCGTCTGGGCCGTTGAACATCCCGGGGTCTTCGACCGGCCAGTGCTCGCGGTGGGTCTCACCGGCGAAGACCGGACAGGAAGTTCTCGCCGGATCGCACACCGTGATCACAAAAGGGAAGTGTTGCCCGTCGTACTCCGACACATGCTTCGAGCGCTGCTGCGAGATGTCGATCCCGAGTTCGCTCATTACGCGGATTGCGTCTTCGTTGACGTAGCAGGGCATCACACCAGCGCTGTGCGCCTCAAAGCGGTCCCCGGCAAGATGCCGCAACCACCCCTCAGCCATCTGGCTACGGCATGAGTTGCCGATACATAAGAAGAGGACTTTACGCATTTGCCGTCTCCGGTTTCGTCGCTCTGACAAACATGCTCGCGAACTTTCCTCCAACCTGCGATGCAATCCTATCGACGTCGACTCCGGCCTCGGTGAGGAAGTGGCGCGCGTCTTCGATTTCATATACCCGCGTGACTTCGAGCTCGATATCGACGAAGCCAGCCTCCACCAGCTTTGCCCGGTACTCGTTTTCCTCGAGCGCTCCTGCGATGCAGCCTACCCACAGCAACATGCTTCTGCGCACTTCGTCCGGCACCGCTCCACGCACCACCACGTCGGAGACAGCGAAGCGGCCGCCAGGCTTCAACACGCGGAATGCCTCCGCCAGCACGCGGTCTTTGTCGGCTGACAGATTGATCACGCAGTTGGAAATAATGACATCGACCGTGCCGTCGAGCAGCGGAATACTCTCGATCTGGCCCTTGAGAAACTCGACGTTGCTCGCGCCAGCCTGCCGCTGGTTTTCCCGCGCCAGCGCCAGCATGTCGTCTGTCATATCGAGGCCGTAGGCCATGCCGGTTGGCCCGACGCGCCGCGCCGACAACAGCACGTCAATCCCGCCGCCGGAGCCAAGATCAAGGACTACCTCGCCGGGTTTCAGCTCGGTCAACGCTGTTGGATTTCCGCAGCCAAGCGACGCCAGCACGGCCTTCTCAGGCAGTGAGCCCGTCTGCGCGAAGTCGTACAAATTGCCGGTAATCGGATCGCTGCTGCAGCAACTGCTGACGCCGGCGCAGGGGCGACATTCAGCCACGGCCCGCGCTGCACTGCCGTATTTTTCCTGAACCGCTGCTTTCGTTTCCATCTTCGCTCTCCGGGACAGATGTAATTTTCACATCTGCTTAGGCGAATATATTCCATCCTCGACATATCTGTCAATGCGCATATAATGGCGGCATGCCACGCACGCAACGGCCGTTCGATATCGAACTCTTTTTCCAGGCCCTCGCCGACCACACAAGGCTACGCCTGCTGAACCTCATAGGCGATCAGGAGATCTGCGTCTGTTACTTCGTCGAAGTCCTCGACCAGCCGCAGCCGAAGATCTCGCGTCATCTGGCGTATCTGCGCAGGGCGGGAATCGTAACGGCACGTCGCGAAGGCAAGTGGATGCACTACCGCATCGCGGTTCCGCCGCACGCCGGCGCGACGCGTGTGTTGCGCGAGACCCTGCTCTGGCTGGGGCAGGAGAAAGCAATGCAGGCAGATCGTGCCCGGCTGAATAAGGCATGCTGTTCGCCGCAGAGGTTCGTTACGTTGCTTGGAGCTCCTCTGCCCGCAACCGCCGCTCCACTGTCGATGGCACGATGACCACGCCACAGCCATCGCTCGCAAAACGCCTTGCCGCCGAGTGCGTGGGCTCCGCGTTTCTGCTCGCCACCGTGGTTGGTTCGGGCATCATGGCGGAGCGTCTTGCCGGGGGCAATGTCGCACTCGCTCT
>DATMOZ010000012.1:0-14924 GCA_035567995.1 Acidobacteriaceae bacterium | reverse complement strand
CCGCGATCACATCGTCGATCGCGCGATTGCGTTTGTTCTTGAGCTTGACGGTCAAATCGCCGGTGTTGGCTTCGGTGACCGCCGCTAAGCCCATCTGCAGGCCTGTACGGCGCGATGTCGTCTCGACTTCGGGCGTGTCATGCAGGATTTTCTCAACGTGTCGCAGCACGCGGTCGGTTTCGGCAAGGGAGCTGCCCGCGGGCATGATGTAGTCGAGGATGAATCCGCCCTCGTCCATCGCGGGCAGCAGATCAGACCCGAGAAACTTGTAGCTGATTCCGCCGGTCGCAATCAAAACGATACTGGCGAGCCCCAGTACCGCGGGGCGACGCATGCCACGCTCAAGCCAGCGCGCATAGAACGTGATGATCGCGGTCATCCATCTGCCTTGCTCTTCTTCATGGTCCGCAGGCGGCTGATGTTTAACTGTCGCTTCATGAGCAGACGAGTCTTCAGGGTGGGCTTTCGCTTTGCGGAAGAGATACAGGCTCAGACTTGGCGTCCAGGAAAGGGCAAGCACTAGCGAAGTCAACAAAGACACCGCCATCGTGATAGCCAATGCGCGGAAGAAACTGCCAGTAACGCCTGTCACCGCAATAAGGGGAAGAAAGACGACGATCGGCGTAACGGTCGAGCCGACAAGTGGGACGGTGATCTCAGAAAGCGCGGAACGGACGGCGGTGATGCGGTCCTGCCCTGACTCACGATGCAGCACGATATTCTCGACGACCACGATCGCGTCGTCAATCACCAGGCCGACAGCAGCGGCAAGACCACCGAGCGTCATCAGGTTGAAGCTTTCGCCCAGGACGCGCATCAACAGAAACGTCACTGCGATTGTGACTGGAATTACCAGTCCTGCGATGAGAGACGCCCGCCAGTCGCGGAGGAAGAGGACCAGGATGATCGCCGCGAGAACGAGACCGATCAGGATTGCGTCTCGCACGCTCTTAATGCTTTCGCGCACCAGTTGTGACTGATCGTAGAACGACTCCAATTTGACGGCTGACGGCAACGTCTTGCGTAGTTGATCTACTTCGGCAGCGACTTCGTCAGCCACTGCAACGGTGTTGCCTGAGGGCTGCCGGCCGATATTCAGCAGCACGGCGTTCTTGCCGTTTGCGGTGACCAGTGTGTATTGCGGCGCTTCGGCTTGCACAACGTCGGCGACGTCTCCGATGCGGATCGGGGTGCCGGCAGCCGTGGTCTTTATCGCGACTTGTGCCAGCTCCGTTTCGTTGTGTACCTGTCCGCCGACGAGGCCAAGAATCAGCTGATGATTTTCCTCATAGAGACCAGGAGAGTCGATCAGATTTGTCTTGCGCACGGCGTCAAGAATGTCAGTGACGGTGACGCCGGTCGCCTGCAGCTTTCCGGGAGTCGGAATGATGTGAAACTCAGGAATCTTGCCGCCCTGCACTGTCACGGTGCTGACGCCCGGCAGGCGATTCAGCGGAGGCTTCAAGGTGTAGGTTGCGAGTTCCCAAAGATGTGTCGGCGAAACAGTATCGGAAGTGAGGCTGTAGCCGAGGATGGGGAATGTGGCGAACGTCAGCCGGTTCGTAGTGATTCGTGCTGTTTGCGGCAGTGTCGGTTGCACCTTCGCGATCGCCGCATCGACGAGTTGCAGCGTCTTGAACATGTCCTGACCCCAGTCAAAGAAGAGACTGACCTCTGCCGAACCGCGACTGGTTGTTGAGCGGACTATGAGCAGGCCGGGGACGCTATTAACCGCATCCTCAATGGGCTTTGTGATCGTTACCTGCATCTGTTCGACGGGCATAACGCCGTTGTCCACCCCGACAACAACGCGGGGAAAATTAGTTTCAGGAAATACCGAGATCGGAATTTGAAACGCGGAATAGAGACCCGAAACGGCAAAGCAGATGGTGAAGAAGATCACGCTGCGTGCATGCCGCGCGAGCCAGAACCGATCGTGCTCGGCCGGAAGTTCAGCGTGATGTGTAACGGTGCCTGACGACATTTAGTCCTTCGCTCCATCGCCGGCCGAGGGCTTGTCTCCGCCACCATCGCCCTCGCCCGCCGCAACGATTTTCACGCTGGTGCCGTCGTCCATCGCATAGGCTCCCTGGGTCACCACGGTTTCGCCTGGGTTTAAGCCGCTAACAATCTGCTGCATGTCGCCGTCCTTGATGCCGAGCTTCACTTCACGTTTGTGCGCGACGTTATCTGCACCCACCACCATCATCGTAGTCTTGCCATCTTCCGACGTGACAACGGCCACGGCCGGCACAGCGACCGCCTGCGGAACCTTGAGCGCTGTCAGCGAGACCCTAACCGGCGTTCCGGGTTTCAAGTCGCCATTCTTGTTGTCGACGCGCAGCCAGACTTCGACGGTCGTGCTGCCGGGGTCGAGCGCCGGGCTGATCAGCGAGATCGTTCCGGGGTAAGGCTTCTCGCCACCAGGGATCGTCACCTCGCCGGTCGATCCTATCTTGAGCTGCTGGGCTTGCCGTTGCGGTAGGTGCGCCTTCGCGAGAACTGCGGAGGCGTCCATTACCGTAATCAAGGGCGATGTCGCAGAGGCCATCTCGCCGGGAAAAATTGGACGGTCGGTGACCACGCCGTTGATGGGGCTCCGAATTTCTGTGTAGCTCAGACTGGCCTCTGCGCCCGAAAGTTTTCCCTTTGCCGATTCGAGAGCGCCGGATGCGCTCTTGATTGCTGCTTCGTGCGTGAAGCCCTCTAGTGCTTCCAGATGTTTGGTCGCCTGCTCATATTGCGCCCTTGCCTGGACAAGATTCACGCGAGCCTGGTCGAGATCACGCCCGGGGATGGCACCTTGCGTGAAAAGAACCTGTCGGGCATCAAAAATCTTTTGCTGCACATCGAGATTTGTTTTTGCCTGTTCGACGTCCAGCTTCGATTTCTGCAGCTCTTCCGGTACCTGCGCGTGGGTCGCGGTGACATACGTCGCTGCAGCCTGGTCGTAGGCACCGTGGTTGTCGATCACTGCGGCCGCGAGGTCCCTGTTCTCGAGTGTGGCGAGCAGCATCCCCGCCCGCACGTGCGCGCCGCGCTGCACGTAGAACTTCGCCACGGGTGCGGTGACCTTCGGCACGATCGCCGCCTGAGCCAGTGGAGCGAGAACGGCGTCGCCTTCCACGTGCTCTTCCAGGTCTTTGCGCTCCACCTTAGCGGCTTGCACTTCGACCACCGCCTTAGGAGTTTCTTCCGGCTTGCTGCTGCATCCCACCGTGGGCACCAGCAGAAGAGCGACGATTGGCAACGCAATCAAAGATGTGTGCGAGCGAAAAGGACGAGCTGATGTATCTATCATTGCGGTAAGCTTCCTGTCAGGGTCTGCAGATTGGCGAGTGCGACGCGATAGCGGACGATGCCATCTGCGCGGGCGGATTCAGCAAGTGAAGCAGAGTTCTGTGCATCAACAACTTCAAGCACCGTCGCCTCACCCGCGCGGTAACGCATGTAGGTCAGGCGAAGGCTCTCAGTGGCCGTCGCGACGCTTTGATCCAACGACGCAAGCTCCGTCAGAGCTGCCTCGGCCTCGTGATAAAACTCCTCGAGTTGAGCGATCGCACGTCTTTGTGCCGCGGTTAATTCGAGCTGAGCCAGTCTAGTTCGCAGCGTGGCCTGCTTGACCCGTGCCGGGGTTGCGAACCAGTCGAAAATTGGAATGTCGAGAGTCGCGGCTGCGGAGTAGCCGAGATTGCGTGTTCCGTCAGGGGCGTGAATCGCGAACTGTGCAGCGTCGATACCATAGCTATAGTTGAGTGCGAGATCGGGCAGATACGCGGCTCGTGCGCTGGTAACTTCTAATTGGGCGACGCGCAATGCTGCAGTCGCGGCGCGCAGATCCGGGTTCCCCTTGGCGGCGGCTGCCTGCACGTCTGGATACGGCGGCAACGTCGGCAGAGGCACGTTTTGAGATTCCGCCAGGGTGTATGCCGTGCGTGGATCGGGAAATAGAAAAACGCCGAGATCGAGGCGTGCTCTTTCATTGGCGAGTTGCGCGTCGATGCGGTCTCGGTGGCGCTGCTGTTGCTGCAACTGCGCCTTGATGACGTCTGCGTGCGCCACTTCTCCGGCGGTCTCCAGCTTCTGCGTTAAATTAACGAAGCTATCCGCTTCATCTTGCGCGTGCTGTGCGACGGCAAGTTTCTTATCTGTGGACAGCAAGGTGTAGTAGCTCGTTGCAATAGCGACTACCAGATTGCGACGGGCTATTTCGAGCTTGGCATTCGCCACCGCGATGGCCGCGTTGGCGCGTCGGTAGTTCGTAATGCCGGCAACGCCGATAGTTTCATTCGCCACGCCCTGACTGACATATTCATGCACTGCGTTGTTCGCGATGAATCGCACTGTCGTCGTGGGCGTGATCGGGACTACGCCAACGCCCTGCGTGTAGAGAAACTGATTGTGATAGACAACGGTTGGTAGTACGGCAGCGCGGGCAATCGCACGATCTGCGATTGCGACGCCGCTCTCAGTGACCGCGGTGTTGTATTCGGTGCTGCTCACACTCGCGCGCGAGAGCGCATCAGAAAACGCCAATACGCTGGACGAGGTCGCTCCGGTCGCAGCCTGCGCAGCAGCCGAGGTCGAACTCGCTGAGCCCGCTGGTGTAGAGGCCGGAGCCTGGCCTCCGCTGACGGCTGGCGTTGTGCCGGGCGACGTTGCGGATGAAGCGCCGGGCACGGTTGCTTGCTTTGGTTCTGCCGCCGACGTGTCTGGCGCTGTCGGGGAGGCGGGAGGCGCGCCAAGAATGGGCGCGGGTGTTGCCGGTGTTGAACCCGGAACCTCGCCGGGCGGCAAAGTCTGATTGCGAGCCGGCGACGAAGCCGGTCCTGCCGACGAGCTTGGTTGCGCCGTCGTTGTGGCAGGCGGCGTCGCTGGAGATGTTGCATTCGGCAGCGGCGCAGTCTGCTGCGCACCGGCGGTCACAGATGCTGCCAGCAGAATCGCACATGCGATTCCGCGCAGCAGACGATCTGTAGTTTCGTGAAGAATCATGATTGAGGCACCTCGTGCCGACGCTGTGTTGTCTGACGCACATCGAATGCGGGCAGCGTAGCGGAGAATCGGGTTCCGTGGCCAAAGGTGCTATTCACCGTCAGTGCGGCGCCGTGCTGCTCGGCAATGCGACGAGCGAGAGCGAGCCCAAGGCCAACCCCGCCTCCCGCGCGACTACGCGCTGCATCGGCGCGGTAGAAGCGGTCGAAGATATGCGGCAAGTGTTCGGGAGCGATTCCGAGCCCTGTATCTTCAACTTCGATTACGACGCCCTTTTCTGATGGGCGTGCCCGCAACACCACTTTGCCTCCCGGAGGCGTGTATTTGCGGGCGTTGTCGAGCAGGATGACGAACATCCGCCTGAGCGCAAATGCGTCTGCGTTCGCTAGTAATTCCCCGCTTGCTTCTATCGACACTGTGAGCGCCATTCCGGCTTCACTCATCACGCCGGCCCAGTCGTGAGCAAGCTCACGTAACATTGCGGCGCAATCCACGGACGCGAACTTTGGCCTTTGCTGCCGGGCATCTGCGCGCGCCAAAGCCAGCATGCTGTCCAGCAGACCGCCCGTACGCGTCGCCTCCATGCTGATTTGTTGCAGCGCTTCCCGGTATTCCTGCGGCGACCGGTCACGGCGAAGTGCGATTTCCGCTTCTGTGCGCATTAGAGAAACCGGCGTCCTTAATTCGTGCGAAGCATCGGCGGTAAATCGGCGTACTTGTTGAAACGCAGAGTCGATGCGAGCGAGCATTTCATTCAGCGTCTCAGAGAGCCGCGACAGTTCGTCGCGCGTTTCCGGAATCGGCAGCCGCTGGTCGAGATTGCTGTCAGTGATACCTCGCGCGGCTTGCGCAAGTGTGTCAACAGGACGCAGCGCCTTCCGGCTGATCCAATAGCTGCCGGTTGCGGCCAGCAGCAGCAGCGCTGGCGAAAGCAGCATCAGCCCGCGCCGAAAGCGCTCAGTCGCGGCAACGGCCGCGTCAACAGTCACGCCTGTAGCGATGAGAAACGGGTGGCCGTGCGCTGTCACTTCAGTTGCAAGAAACCGGGCACGGTGATGGTCTGCATGCAGCGTGACCTGTTCGCCGTTGCGGAATGAGTGCGCGATGCCCGCGCTTTGCGCAGTGATGGATACCGGATGGCCGTCTGGCATGACGATGCGTAACCACGTGCCTTCAGGCTCATTGCCGAATCCCCTGCGCAAGTCTGCTTGTAATTCCTCGCTTGAAACGTTTTCCGGTTCGCTGGCAAGAAACTGCGACACCTCACGAGTCTGGTCGCGCAGGATATCCATCGCGCCCGCATTCAGGCTGCGCTGCATCCATAAGGCTGCGCCGATGCTGAAGCATGCCTGCGCTGCAGCAAAGACCAACACGTACCACAGTGTCAGTCGTACGCGAATCGGCAGCGACGCGGGCCAGCCCATCAGGCGTATCCCTCTTCCGGGACGAGTTCGCCAACGCGGGCGCAATATCCAACGCCGCGGATGGTGTGGATCAGACGCTTTTCTCCAGGCTGATCGACCTTCTGCCGCAGCAACCTGATAAATGCGTCAAGAGTATTGCTCTCGATATCGCGGTCGAATCCCCACACGCCGGCAATCAGCCGCTCGCGCGTGACAGGTTCGCCCACGCGATGTAACAAGCGCTCAAGCAAGTCAAATTCAGTGCGTGTCAGCTTCAGTTCACGGGTTCCGCGTTGCGCATGGTGATGCGCGCTGTCTAGCACCAAATCATCGAGTTCGATGGTTGCCGACCGGGCGTGCGTCGTGCGACGCGTAATTGCGCGCAGCCGGGCAAGCAACTCAACAAATGAGAACGGTTTCGTCAGGTAGTCATCTGCGCCAGTGTCCAAACCTTCGCGGATGTCTTCTTCAGCGTCGCGCGCAGTGAGCATAAGCACCGGCACGTTGTTGCCGCATTTGCGCAGCCGCCGCGCGATCTGAATTCCATCCATCTTCGGCAGCATAATGTCCAGCAGGATGGCATCGAACTGCCCGGTCTCAGCCAGCGATAGGCCCTCGGCACCGTCGCGCGCGGTCAGGACGTCATGACCTTCTTCACGCAGGCCCTGCTCGAGCAACTCGAGCATGCGAGCTTCGTCTTCGATGACCAGCAGGCGCATGGTTTTGGCGGCGCAATGTACGCAACCGCAATTATGCTTCGCCGATTCTGAAGATTACCTGAAAGCAGGATGAAAGAGCGAAGGCGGGGGACGACGCACCTCAGAAGGCTCAACGCGAACGGTTCAAGAGAGGCTTACGCGGTTCAACCAGCCCTGCAGGAATCTCTGCTGCGTAGGATCGTTGAGTGCGATTTGCCGGTAGTGATCGCAGATCGCGGTCTTGCAGTTATCTACACAATTAGCGCCATTGGCAGCCGCGAGCGTGTGCGGCCCCATGACGCCGTCCTCTGTCAAATTGAGAGAATGTTGGAGAATGTGTATCGCCGTCGAAGGGCCAGAAACGACCGCGAATGACAGCAGGCAATTCGCGAGATCCTGCGACTGCAAGTTGTCGCCCTGAATCTTATTCCAGTAGTCGCTGCGATAGATTTTCGTCGCCGTCTGAAGAGCGTCAGACGTCGACATTGTGGTGTAGAAGGGGCCGTCAGCCAGAGCAGGATATGCGGCTACGCTGATGCCGAACCGCGTGGCGCCACCGCGGTCTCCCTTCGTATGAGTGACCACGCCCGACAATGTCGAATCTTCCTGACGTAAAACTAGCGCAACTGCTGTGTCGAAGTCAGCCATACGGTTCACCTCACATACGGTTCGAGCAAGAATCGTTTAAGCGGCAGCCAGATGCCGCGCTCCCCGATAATACGGAACCACGTCGGCCATATGCCACATTTGTTCGGTCAAAAGCACCGAGAATAGGTCCAATCCTCGCCACCACAAAGCCAGCAGTCTGCTGGCTGGCGGGTGCAATTCCAGCGATGCGCCTTGGATATACTCCATTGCATTGTTGCCAGGGGCTGAGAAATGGGACAAAACATCGACACAGAATCTGCCATGACAGTGAATTCCGCGATCGAACATGCCAGTACTCTGCCCTCGAAGTACTACACCGATCCAGAGTTGCTCAAAAAAGAGCAACGAAGTATTTTCTGGCGGACATGGCAGATCGTCGGGCGTGCTGAACAAGTCAGAAACGCCGGTGACTACTTCACGGCTGACCTGCTTGGCGAGCCGCTGCTGATCGCACGTGATACTGATGGAGAACTGCGCGGGTTCTACAACGTCTGCCGCCATCGCGCCGGGCCACCCGCCCAGGGATGTGGCTCGCGCAAGGTATTCCGCTGCGGCTATCACGGCTGGACTTACGCGCTCGATGGCCGCTTGATAAATGCTCCGGAGATGGAGGGCACGAAAGACTTCTGCGCAGAAGAACTCAGGCTGCGGCCGATTCAAGTGGGCGAGTGGGAAGGGCAGGTCTTCGTCAATCTCGATCCTGGTGCCGAGCCGCTGCTCCGTGCCTTGCGTGAACTGCCGCAGCAGGCCACGAAATACAAATTCGGAGAAATGCGCCTCGCCGGGCGTCGCGAATACCACATGCAATGCAATTGGAAGGTGTACATCGACAACTATCTAGAGGGATATCATCTGCCGAGCGTGCACCCAAGCCTCAACCGCGAACTCGACTACAGCAGCTATGTGACGACTCTGTTCGAAAGACATTCACTGCAGGCGAGCCCCATTCGGGGACCGGAAAATGAAACTTCGGTTGAGCGCCGCTACAAACAGGCAAGCGGAGACATGACCGCTGAGTATTTCTGGGTCTTTCCGAACTGGATGCTCAACTGCTACCCGGACAATGTCTCGCTAAACGTTGTTTTGCCTACGGGCCCAGAGACCTGCGTCGCGATCTTCGAATGGTATTTCCCGGTCGAGCGAATCGACTCAGCCGAAGACACAATGAAATTCAGTGACGAGATACAGCTTGAAGACGGCCATATCTGTGAGGTCGTTCACCGCAATCTCAAATCACAGTCTTACGACTCCGGCCGCTACAGCGTAAAGCAGGAACAGGGCGTCCACCACTTCCACATCTTGTATTCAGAAGCGATGCGCGAGTGAGTGAGGCGCCGCGCCAACCGTTACAGAGCGTGCGAGCTTTCTCCAATCATGGAATTGAAGGCAGACGCTTCTCATAAATAAACGCATCGCCGTTGTCCCTTCGGTAAAAACCATCCTCGACGCCCACACGCGAGTACCCATGCTTCTCATAGAGCCGGATTCCTTCACGGTTCTGCACGGCAACATGCAGCAGCATTACGCGTCCTCCCGCGGCGGCAATGTTTTCCTCCACGTGCCTGAGCAGTTTGCTCCCAATTCTGCGCCCGCGATGTTCAGGCGCAACATCGATTGTTTGTAGATATCCATAACGGAGCGCGCGCTCTTTCATCAGTGCAGCGATTGCGAAACCGGCAAGTTTCCCTCCATCTTCAGCGATCGACGTGAACGAAGACTCGCCTGTGGTTAGTTCTCGCAACTGCTCGCGACTGAACGTGAGAGGTGGTGCGAAACACAACTTTTCCACCGCATACATGAGGGGCAAGTCCTCGGGCCTGTACTGTCGCAGTGTCACTTCACCAGCAAACATCGGGACCGAACCTACGCAGAGATATTTGGGCCTCTCAAAGGCCCGGGGTGCAGAACGCTGGATCCAGCATGCGCTCTAGTGGAAAGATGGTTGCACTAAGCAGATGTCGGCAAGAAGTTTTAAGCCCACACTCGTCAGCCAAATCGGAACGCACTGATTTTTTGAAGCAGCACCGGTAAAGCCCGGCGATCTCGCATCCACCCTTTCCTCGTTTTACTTATAAGGTTCCTCGAACTCAAAATGGAGAGAAAGAGGCAGAAACTGCGGGTAGAATTCTACTTAAACTCCAAATAGCTCATGAGAAATTTGGATTTAGGAGAAGCGAAATGAGCACGCGCAAGTCGGCTAAGACCCCCGTTGAGACCAAACCTCGTAAATCTTCCACTCAAAAGAAGTCTCAAGTGAAGTCTCAAGCTCCTTCCCGCGAGGAGATCGCTCAGCTAGCAGAAAACTACTGGAGACAGCGCGGCCAGCTCGATGGTTTTGCCGAGCAGGATTGGCACCGGGCCGAACAAGAGCTGCTCGCAAAAGCCTCGTAGTTCCTGCGACGCGAGTCCGTACGACGCTGGCCTTTCCCAAAGCGATGACTGTCGGGATGCCGGATGTCACCGCTGGTCTATACGCGATTCCAGACCCATGCTCCCCGGTTAGAGACTGAGACGACAATATGACGCTCGTGGCGCACGGCTTATCATATTGAGCAGCTTCTCTCGGGATCGGATCGGAATTGCGCCGCAAGGATATACTCCTACGCAAAATTGCCGTGATACTGCTCGGCGTTGTCTGGGCAGTACGGCCGGTGCGCGCAACCGATCAAATAGCGCCTTCTTTGCGAAGCGATGTCTTGACTACATGGACGACTGAGCAGGGTCTGCCACAGAACTTTGTTACGGCGCTCGCACAGACTCCGGATGGTTTTCTGTGGGTGGGGACTATGAGCGGGCTGGTACGCTTCGACGGCCTGCGCTTTCGCGGGTTCAAAGACGGCCCTTCGGAGCTGGAAGATAATATCCACGCGCTCGCCACAGATGACGGAGACGGGCTCTGGGTGGTAACAGCCGCTGGTCTTCTGCACTATGAACATCATCAATTCTCAAGAATTTTCCTGGAACGGCGGTCACACTATCGAATCGAGGTACTTGCACGTTCTCGAGATGGAGGACTGTGGATCTATTCCGAAAGCAAGTTGTTCCGTACTCGCGGAGACAAGCTGGAACTCGCCGCTTTGCCGGCTGATGCTCATTCGCTGACCGACATTGCCGAGAGCAGCGACGGCACACTCTGGCTCGCGGATCGCGGGAGTGTCTTCCGCATGCGCAACGGTGCAGTCGTGGCGATGTATCAGCTTCCAGGCGGTCAAATGCTCTACGCCGACAGATTCGGGGATGTGTGGGCAGGCGACGGCCATCAACTCTTTCGTTTCAATGGACAGGGTTTCGAAAAGCAAAAAGGTCCCGGCCTTGGCAATTTTGTCAGCATCATGATCGACAGCGACCATCGGCTTTGGATGGCGAGTGGCGGACTGCATGGAATCAGCAGGAAAACCGGCAATACCACGGAAACTCTCACTGATGCCGACGGTCTGGTGAGCGACGATGTACGGCTGATCTTCGAAGACCACAACCACGATATCTGGCTTGCCACCATCGCTGGCCTGCAACGATTGCATCATGGTGTCTTTAGCAGTTACTCGCCGGGCGCGCGGCTCCAGGTCGATTCGGTCTTTGAACAGAAAGACCATTCACTCTGGGCAGGCACGCTCGAAAGCGGTGTCGTTCAGCTCAGGAACGGTGAATGGCGTAGATTCGCGAGAACCCATGGCCTGCCTGCGGGACAGGTTCGCGGATTTTTCGAAAATGGTGACCTGCCGGCAATCGCAATCTCCGACTACGGCATCTTCGAAAGCCGGGGAAAGAGTTTTGCAAAGATGGCGTCCATTCCCCATGGATACGTAAGCACACCAGTGACCGTGGGGGACGGCAGCGTCTGGTTCGGAGTCCAGCATCGAGGGCTATTCCGCCTGCAAGATGGGCGCTTGACGCACTTCGATACCAAGGACGGGCTGGCCGCAAATGAAATATGGTCGCTGACAGTTGACGCACAAGGTGCCCTCTGGGTAGGCGGTTCCACTCATCTTCAACGCTGGAATGGTGAGCGGTTTGAAAGTGTGGTCACGACGACTGCTCCCGTACTCTGCGTTACGTGGCCAAAGGATGGCGGCATCGCTATTGGCACATTGAATGGATTGTTCCTCCGCGCGAAGACCGGCGATGGCGGACGAATGCTAACCCAGAACGAAGGGCTTCCTGGTAATACCGTGCTCGACGTGCTGAGCGACGATGGTGGCAATCTTTGGATCGTCACTGTAAAGGCAATCTCTCGTATCTCGAGAGCTCAGTGGACGAAATTTGCCGAAGGCAATGCCGGCCGGATTCAGCCGGAGTTGTTCACGGAATCGGATGGGCTAAGAAGTCGTTATGTTCTGCCGCTGAATCAGGTAACGGCAACCCGAGCGAGAGATGGCCGCATTTGGATCGCTACAGTCAAAGGTTTGTCCGTAGTCGATCCTCGCTTACCCGCTGCAAGATCTGCGGATGCGGTGGTCGATAGCATTACGGTCGACGATCAGCGGCACCTCGGTGGCGATCTCACAGTTCAGCCGGGCAGGCATCGCATGACTTTCGCTTATACGGCTCCTGCGAATGATGCCCCGGAGCAAACGTCCTTCCGCTATCGACTCTCTGGTTGGGATCGGGACTGGACGGAGGCAGGCAGTTCGCGCGAAGTTTCGTACACTGGCCTTCCACCCGGGAACTACACTTTTGAAGTTCTCGCAACAAATCGTCAAGGAGGCTCAAGTCCTCGACCCGCGCAAATGCATGTGATGCTTTTGCCCTTTTTCTGGCAGACTAGGTGGTTTCTTGTGCTCGCGATCTGCATGGCGGTGACAGCCATCGTAGAAGTGACGCGGCGGTATACCCACCAGCGAGCCGAAAAACTGAGCCTGCGTTTTCAGGAAAGAGTAGCGGAACGTGAGCGGATCGCTTATCAGATTCACGACACGGTGATTCAGGACATGATTGGTGCGACGCTGCAACTGGAGCTGATCGGATTTCAAGTTGCGGATCAGCCGGAAACATCGGAGCAGTCGCTGGGCGCCCTCGCCGCGCGGATGCGAGAAACCATCGCACGCAGCCGGAACATGGTGTCGAACCTGCATTCGACTGCGGTGGCCCAATACAGTTTGGTTGAGGGTTTACGTCACGCGGAAGCCGAATTCCGATTAGGCGAGCTGCCCGGCTTCGAGTTGACCAGCACGGGCGAACCGCGCCAGGTCCATCCGCTGATCCGCGATGAAGTGTACCGCATTTGCCGAGAGGCCCTGGCCAACGCATTCCGCCACTCGAATGCCGAATATGTAACAGTGGAAGTGCGGTTTCTGCCGGATGTTCTGGAGGTAGAGATTTCTGATGACGGGCAAGGTATGACAGAAGACTTGCTACAGCGTGGGCGCGTTGGCCATTTTGGCTTGCGAGGAATGCAGGCACATGCACAACGCATTGGTGCGACACTTTCGATCGAGAGCGAACCCGGCCTCGGGACAAACGTTATACTGCGCGTAAAGACACGCAGGTTCGCATCATGGCGCAAACGGATGAAGGAGACGGCAGGCGTTGACGACGCAGACGCATGAGGAAGAGAAGCCGATCGAAGTGCTGATTGTGGACGACCACCCGATGGTGCGCGAAGGGCTCGCCGGAGTGCTGGCGCGGCACAGCATGAAGATCGTCGGGTTAGCAGCAACAGGCAAACAGGCAGTCGAGATATACATGTCGCACCGGCCGGATGTGATGCTGCTCGACCTGCGCCTGCCCGACCAGAGCGGCTTCGATGTAGTACGCGCCGTGCTGAGTGCAGACCCGCAGGCCCGCATTGTGATTTTGAGTTCGGCCCAGGGCGACGCGTCCATCTACAACGCAATCAGTCTTGGCGTACGCGGGTACCTTTTGAAGGGCATCGACGGAACAACCTTAGCTGAGCACGTGCGACACGTCGCCGCCGGAGGCAGTTGCTTGTCCCCTGAGACGACGGAGAAGCTGACCCAATACATCGCGTCCCGGAAGCTCAGTGAACGTGAGATCGAGGTCCTGGGGCTGATCTCCAAAGGCAAAAGCAACAAGGAAATTGCCGGCCTGCTTTTCGTCACGGACAACACCGTCAAGATGCATGTCAAAAAGATTCTCGTAAAGCTCCAAGCCAACGACCGCACACAGGCCGTTGTGATCGCAATCCAGCGCGGCCTGCTCGACGCCTAGGTCGAATCACGCGCATATACCCTTTTGGGTACTTTCAAAACTATCCTTCGTATCTGAAGACCCCGGCTTCCGCCGGTGATACGCTTTCGCAGAATTTTCACAGCTCGCTTGTCGCACGGCCTATGCAAAAGATGGTAAGCGCGATGCGCATAGGACCCACGTTGTCTACCCACGCATTTCCCGGAGGTTGGTCGATGAAAGTTAGAAATCGCAGCGTTATGCAGTTCGTCACGGGCTTGGCTTGTGCCTTGCTTATGCTTGCACCTCTCGCTTATGCCCAGGTCAAGCCAAAGATTACGCAGACGGTTGATTCGACGCAGAGAAAAGTGCTGCCTGGCACGGTTCATCCGTTGGCCAACACTGCAAATGACCGCGGCAGGGCCGATGCCGGATTGAAAATGAACGACATGCTGCTGATGTTGCAGCCCTCCAAGGAGCAGGCAGCCGCTCTTAAGAAATACGTGGACAACCTGCACAATCCCGCCTCCCCCACCTTTCACCAATGGCTCACGCCAGAGCAGTATGCCTCGCAGTTCGGCGCTCACGATGCTGATGTAAAGACGGTGAGCAACTGGCTCGGATCAAGTGGTTTTGCGGTAGAAGAGGTCTCGCGCGGCAGGAACTGGATTCGATTCAGCGGCAATGCCGCGCAAGTGGAGAATGCGTTCAAGACGCAGATTCATCAGTACTCCATCCAGGGCGCAAGCCAGGGTGCGACGCAAGGCGCGACGAAATATGCCAACGCCACCCGCCTCTCGATTCCCGCCGCTTTAGCTCCTGCGGTGAGTGGCGTGGTCAGCATGAACAATTTTCAGTCCAGCCCGCAGCATACGGCTCCGGGAAAGATTACACGCGACGACACGGGCAAACTCGTGCGCGTAGCCGACAACAGTGCGGTAAACCCTGCAATTACAAATACAGCCGGAAACCAGATCGAGACATTCCTCATGCCGGGCGACTTTTCGACAATCTATGATGCGAAATCAGTCGTCGCGTCGGGAACGGATGGCTC
>DATMOZ010000011.1:0-17921 GCA_035567995.1 Acidobacteriaceae bacterium | reverse complement strand
GACTGGTGCGAAGATCAATCTGTCAGATTTTCAAGAGCACCTGCGAAAAGTCCTGACAGACAAATTTCCCGGTAGCACATTCTCATTCGAAGCTGGGGATATTGTTTCCCAGATCACGAATCTAGGCGCGCCGTCCCCGGTTGAAGTTGCAATTCAGGGTTCAGATCTCACGCAAGTGCGCAACTACGCAGCCCGCGTGCACAGTGCCATGTCATCGATCCCTGACATGCGTGATTTGCGGTACGAAGAGCCGCTCGAATTTCCCAGCATCAATGTGAACATCGATCGTGAACTGGCGGGTCAGATGGGGCTCACGGTCGAGCAAGTCGGGGAGGCAGTTCTCACTGCCACATCCTCAAGCCGCTTTCTCACACCAAACTACTGGGCTGATCCTAAGACCGGCGTTGGATATCAGGTGCAGGTGGAAGTTCCGCAGACGCAGATTCACTCTGCTCAAGATATCGCCAACATCCCTGCAGGAACTGGTGCGCATCCGCTGGTGGGAGATGTCGCAAGAATCGCGGATGGCAAAGTTGTCGGCGAGTACGACCGCATCAATGGACGGCGAGTCGTACTCCTCTCCGCAAATATTGCCGGAACCGATCTTGGGCGTGTTTCACGTGCGCTCGATCATGCTCTCGCGCAAATAGGGCCAGTACCACGTGGGTTGGCCGTCGATGTCCGTGGCCAGATCGCACCGATGCGTCAAACGCTCACGAACCTCAGCGTTGGCTTCGGCATTGCGCTCCTCGCCATCCTGCTTCTCTTAACGGCAAACTTCCAGTCAATCAGACTGGCGCTCGTTGTGCTTTCTACAACTCCCGCGGTGCTGGCGGGTGTCGCGTTGATGCTTTGGCTTACTGGCACCACCCTGAACATTCAGTCGTTCATGGGTGCGATCATGGCGCTGGGAGTAGCTGTGGCAAACGCAATTCTCCTCGTCACATTTGCCGAGCAGTATCGAAGAGAAGGAAGATCCGCGCTCGACGCAGCCATGGAAGCCGCGGACACTCGCATGCGTCCGGTGCTGATGACAAGTATTGCCATGACGGCAGGCATGGTTCCGATGGCTTTGGCGCTTGGCTCTGGCGCCGAAGCGTCGGCGCCCCTTGGTCGTGCCGTGATTGGCGGCCTACTGGCCGCAACAGCAACCACCCTTCTTTTCCTGCCACTCTTCTTTGCCATCGCACAGCAGAACGCGACACGATCTTCTGTCTCACTTGACCCTGAAGACCCCGAGAGCCGTTACGCTCCGCACCCTCAAGAGGGAGTATGACCATGCGCCGAATCCAATTGCCGAAGTTACCTGTTTACTCACTCATTCTTCTGACTGCTTGCTCAGGCATATTAGCCGGCTGCAGCAAGAACGGGCCGGTTCATGCGGAGCCTCAGAAGCCTCGTGCAGTAACGGTCCGGCCTGTCATCGAACAGCAACTTCAGGCATCACTACAGCTTCCCGCCGAATTGGCACCGTTCGAGGTCGTCGCCATATATCCGAAAGAAACCGGATTCCTGGAGTGGATCGGTGTAGATAGAGGTACGCGAGTGCGCAAGGGACAAGTCCTTGCACGCCTTACGGCTCCGGAAGTCGACGCACGTCGTGCGCAAAGCGAGGCACAGGTTCAAAATGCCCAATCGCAACTGGATGCGGCGCAGGCGAAGCTTGCATCCGATGAGGCCACTAGTAATCACCTGAGAGATGCTGCGAAGACCCCGGGTGTAGTGGCTGGCAACGATCTCATTGTGGCAGAGAAGACGGTCGAAGCAGATCGCGCAAATGTGAAGGCGGGCGAAGAAAACGTCAATGCAGCGCGGCACGCGCTTGGTGCATATTCGGCCTTCCAGCAATATCTTCAGGTGACAGCCCCGTTCGATGGCATCATCACGGAGCGCAATGTGCATCCCGGAGCACTTGTTGGCCCATCGACAGACTCACCTACATCGGTACCGATGCTCAGACTGGAAATGGATGACCACCTACGTCTAGTCGTGCCGGTTCCGCAGGCATATCTCAGCAGCATCTCGAAAGGTCAAAAAGTTGAATTTACGGTGCCGGCCTATCCGAACCGGAAGTTCACGGGAACAATCGCACGCCTTTCCGATTCCGTAGATCAGCGGACGCGGACCATGCCAGTAGAACTGGACGTATCCAACCGTGACGGTTTGCTCACACCGGGCACCTATTCGCAGGTCCAATGGCCCATCCATCGAACTGGCATGAGCCTGGTTGTACCCAGGACGGCAATCACTTCTGATCTTGAACACTCCTTCGTGATTCGCGTTAGGAACAACAAGACAGAGTGGGTCAATGTTCAATCAGGTCTGACAAAAGACGATCTCGCCGAAGTGTTCGGCGACTTGAAACCGGGAGACCTTGTCGTCGCTCGCGCGACCGACGAATTGCGTCCAGACACATCGGTAGTGGTTGAGCAAGATTCCGGTAAAAAGTAGTCGGGCAAGAAGCATCTGCGGTGAACGAGGAGGGCCTACGCGGCATAGTGTCTTCCGCCTCCGAGTGTGCGTGGAGAAAACTTCCCGACGCGAAGTGATCCCATCGCTCGGCGAGTCGCGCTTGACAAAACACCCCTCCGGCCAAGGGGGTATGCTTCTCCTCCGATGGGTGTCCCGAGCAGAGAAGTCCATACTTCGCGACGTCCGAAGTCCAGACTTAACCTATATGTTTTGAATACTTTGGGTACTTAAGTATACCCAAAGGGGAGGTGTACTTCTCGCGGACACTAGGACGCGATGAACAGGTTGGTCGACCCTCCTCAGAGATGAAGTAACCTTCAAACTCGCATCAATCTGGCGGCAATTCCTTTGGGAAGTAACCGCGCGCCAGTAAGGTCTGTAGTATCGTCAAGGCTCTTTACGGCATCGTGCTCAGCGTGCTGACTTAATTGATGAAGGAGAGGTGGATTTGAATATGCGCAGGAATACTCGGATGTTTACGCCTCGGCTTATAGCAGCTATCGTTGTTGCTTACGGTATTGCTCTGTTTGCTCCCAGAGTGGCGTTGGCGCACGCCGTGTTGGTGAGTTCTCAGCCAGGAGCGAACAGTACCGTCTCAGGATCAGAGATCGCCGTCCTCCTCAAATACAATTTAAGGGTCGATATGGAGCACTCGACCCTGACGTTGCTCGTCCCTGACGGAAGAGTGGAGAAGGTCGCCATCGAGGGCCAGCCCGCACCCGGGTTGCTGTCTGCCAAGTTGACCGGACTCGTTAAAGGAGCCTATGTGTTGCGCTGGCAGGTTCTGGCTATGGATGGACACATCACGCGCGGCAAAATTCCATTCCAAGTAGAGTAGAGACCTAATCTCTTGATCTGGCTCCTACGCGATATCGAGCTGCTGAGCGTTCTAGCACGCGCGGCAACGCTTGCTTTCGAAGCGTTGCTGCTGGGAGGCGTGGCTTTTCTCGTGGTTGTGGTACGCCCGGCGAGGGCGAGCGAGGCAGTTGGTAATTTTTGCCGCCGGGGTATCAGGTTAGCGGCACTCGCTTTCGTGGTTGGTGAGCTTGCGATGATTTCCTCATCCGGTGCCATCCTGATGGGCGGATCCGATTTGACGCTCAAGGATGTGATGAACACCAGCTACTTCCGCGCCGACTCCTTCGCAATCCTGTCCGCAATTGGACTCTGGATCTGCGCACGGCTCAAGAGCAATAAAGCGACGGTCGTAATGCTCCCCTTAGGCCTGCTGCTGCTAGCGGCCACGGTCTCCAACAGCCATGCTGCCGCACGCATCGACCATCGCGTTGTGTTGGCGATTCTCACTGCCGCACATCACCTGGGTACAGCCGCTTGGGTTGGCGCTATGGCCTATCTGTTGATTTCCTTAGGCCGCGTCGAAGACCCGTACGAGGCACGGCGTTTGACCCAGCGCTACTCCAGGATGGCGCTGTTGAGCGCGCCCGTGCTCGTGTTGGCCGGAGTGGGCATGGCTAGGTTTTACGTGGGATCGTGGAGCAGGCTATACACCACTGCGTACGGCATCATGCTGGTTGCCAAGATTTACCTTTTCCTTGCGATGATTGCGCTTGGCGTCGGAAATTGGTTCCTGGTTCGGCGTCTGGCCAGCGATCCCGAACCTTTGCTGACGCGGCTGCGACGGGTCGTCGAAGCTGAGGTTTGTCTGGGATTTTTCGCAGTGTTGACGGCGGCTTCCGTGACCGCACAGGCACCCGCGGTCGACGTTTCCGCTCAGGATAGGCTGACATCCCACGAGATCTTCGTGCGCATGCACCCAGAACCGCCGCGCATGAGCAGTCCGCCCTTAGCTGTGCTGACTCCTCCGAGTTCACTCGCAGTGGCCGTCCAGAACAGTCAGTTCGGCGCTACTGTTGGGAGCGACGACATCGACAGAGCATGGTCGGAGTACAACCATCACTGGGCAGGGCTGATTGTTGTCATCGCAGGGCTGCTGGCGCTGCTCAGCCGGCACCGCACAATGCGCTGGGCCCGCTTTTGGCCGCTGACCTTTGCTGGTTTAGCCGTCTTCATCCTGTTGCGCGCTGACCCAGAGAACTGGCCCCTTGGGCCGCGTTCCTTTTGGCAGAGTTTTTCCGCGCCCGACGTACTCGAACATCGTTTCGGGGCGCTCCTGATCATGGTTTTCGCAGCATTCGAATGTGCGGTGCAGGCGGGCAAGTTGAGAGCGTGGGGGAGCACTTACGTTTTTCCAGCAATGTGTGCTCTCGGCGCCGCGATGTTGCTGACACACGAGCATTCGGCCATAGACGTAAAAGAAGCACTGATTGCAGAGATGAGCCACACCCCTATTGCGCTGCTTGGTATTACAGCGGGGTGTAGCCGATGGCTGGAGCTGCGTTTACCCAAGAGCCGCATGGCCCCCATTGCCAGCTACCTCTGGCCGCTGTGCCTGGCACTGGCCGGCTTTGTTCTCCTGAATTACCGGGAATTGCCATGATGCAGGGCAGCAATTCTGACGTAGTCGAGGCTTCCGCAAAGACGCGAGCGGTTCCACCAGGTCAATGGAGAAAATCAAAATCAAACAGATAATGCCGCCCATAATCGCCGAAAAATATGCCGTATTGCGGGTCAGCGATATTATTGTGGATCTGCAGCGGGTTGGTATGGTCCGTCAGGTTCCGCACTGTCAAAGAGAAGCGTATCGCGTGATGTGCGCCAACCTTGATATCTTTCGCGCCTCGCACGTCAGCCGAGAAATAGCGGGGGTAGCGTGATTGGTAAGCGGAGAACGGAACGTAGTTCTGGAGGACATCCACCGATTGCCAGGTAAACCCGTCGCGATACTCAACGTTCGTCGCGATTCGCATTTGCCATGGCAAGACCCAGGTTCCCCACAGCAGGAAGCGGTTCGGGATTTCTCCTGTGGTGCTGGCAGTGATCTGCGAACGAACCACTGGAAAGGGAAAATCACCGAGGTAACTGGATACATCGGTTTGATCGCCGCGGGCCGATTGGCGGACATAGGAGAAAAAGAATTGGCGCTGCTCAGTGGCTCCGACTCGCGAAGTGACTTCCATCTGCCTGCTTTGTAGAGTGCCTGAACTGCCGAGCATGAGAGCGCTCCAGACCGACGTGATTTCAGGCGCAAGCGTGAGTCGATTTTGTCCATCCGCCTGGATATAGCGGATCCTAAACATGAGAGATTTATTCACCTCCTGCTCAGCCTCCACATTCCAGGTCACGCTGTACGGTGCAAAGTTTCCGCTCGTGATTTGCTGAATGATAAGCGGAGACCCAGACTTAGAGGTGCTGGTGATGTTCAGATAGTGTCGCGGTCCGTCCGTAACATTGCCACTACCGTCGTATGTTGTGACGATCTGCTCTGGGTAGCGGCCGAACGCATAAGTATTGAGCGGTAGGGAGTCATAAAAGACCCCGATACCACCGCGAACGACAGTAGCGTTATTCTCGCGGGGCGTCCAGGTAATGCCGGAGCGCGGCGCGAACCGGCTTGTATGGGTAAGAGACTGCGTCTCCCAGCGCATCCCGGCGTCTACGGCAACGCGAGAATTGAGCATCCAATGGTCCTGAGCATAGATAGCCGATTCAATATCTGAGAGGCTATAGGCCCCGTTGCCGTTGTAAGCGATTGTACGTAACAACTGGCCTGACGCACTTGTGATGCTTACATTGCGATGTATAACCTGCCCCTCATCTTCAGCATGCGCAAGTATTGTTCCGATCTGCAGGGCATGTTGTCCGAGTAGCTTGATATTTGAGGGGTTCCATGTTTCCATCCATTGGAAGCGGGTAGCCTCGCGGCTCTGCTGCCCGAAGTAGTTACCAGAGTTGCCCACTGGCGAGAGAACCATCTCTCCGTCAGCCTGTGCGGCGACATTCGTGGCAAACCGGCTACCCGCGAAAGTAGAGGTCACTATCCCGCCACCAATGCCAAGGTGTTCGGTGATGGTTCCCGTGTGTTCCTGATAGTCGGCGTTAGGCGTTACCGGCTGCGGATCAAAGTAATTCAAATTAGCGTAGTGTACCGAGTGAGGTGCGAAGTGGAGGGTGGCAGTGATGCTGTTGCGTGGGCCCAGAAGCGCATCGATCTGCGTGAACGAATTAAATCCATCCGAGCGAATCACGTTCTCAGGGAACGGCAAAGTGCGTACCTGAGATTTACTCATGAGATACTCAAAGCCTTCAAGGAAGTAAAGATGGTCCTCTATCAGCGGACCACTTAGATTCAGACGGGGCGATGCGGAGCGCAACCCTGCGAGATGTCCGCTACGGATTCGTGATTCCGGTAAAAGATCGTTGAGGCTGTAGTTAAACTTGGCACCGCCGCGAAGCGTCTCCGCACTCACAATCCCGGCTGTAAAGCTGCCGTATTGGGCCAGGAATGGAGACTGCATCACCTTGAGAATACCCACACTGTCGATAGGGACACTTAGGCCAAAGTTGCCGGTCGCGGGGTCATTCACAGTAACCGAATTGATGAGCAGAGAGCTGTGTTCTTCGTCCAGACCGGCGATCTGGACGCGGCCATCGGGCGTTCGTATAACGCCAGGTATCAGAGGGAGAGCATCAACCAAAGTGTTGGGGCGCACGGGACTGGATTTGGCATCTTCAAGGGGAAGCTTTGTCTCGCTGCTTGCGCTTTCTGTCAAAACGCTCGGCGAATCAGCCCGGACCTCGATGGTCTGTTGTACGAGTATCTTCTTGGACAGCGTGATCTCAATGACCGGTCGATCTTGCAAGGGGACACCGGTTGTAGCAGGGATGTAGCCCACAAGGCTCGCAATGAGACGAAGCCCTGCGGCAGAACCGCAACCGCTGAGTGTGGCGAGGCCATGAACATCCGTGATTGCCTTGCAGAGTAACGGCGAGTCTGATTTGGCTTCGATCATTACACCCGCCAATGGATGCCGTTCGCTGTCCATTACGGAGATGAGAATCTCTGGCTTAGCCGCTGATTGCGCTAACAACCCTGGATCAGAAGCAAGGAATCCGCTCACAAACGTACAGACCAGCAGTACGTATCTCACACTCCGCGCAAGAGCCCTGCGGACGCATGGCGTCGGACCAAATGCTCGCGTGTTTGAAACCATGAAGCGAGTCATCGCACGTTTCCGTAAAGCAGCTCGCTGGAATGAGAATACGCCGAATTAGACTAAACTCGGCCCGAGATAGGGTACGGCTTGATCACCTCAGGCCATTAGTTGATCTTTCTGCGCGAACATGTGACCTTTCAACGCCGGCTCGGAGTCTCGTTGGTTGCCATCGGTGTTGCACTGGTGCGCAAGAATTAACGGCACCGGGTTGTCGCTTGAAGAGAGGCGCCCTTGAACGTGATGCGCTCATTGGATCGACCGCAGAACGGTCACGGTTGCAGGCTCGGCTGGAGACGATTCACAAGCGGATGGATGACGCGTACACCGATAAGCTCGATGGAAAGATCCCGGAGGATTTCTGGGAACGGAAGATGAGCGATTGGCGGATGGAGGAGCAGCAAGGTCAGGATGGCGCTGGAAGGCCTGAACGACATCGAAACCAGCGACCGGGCTCTGGACGCGCAAAAGATTTTAGAACTCGCGAATGAGGCCTATTCTCGGTACATTTCACAGGATTCCACCGAGAAGGCCAAACTGCTCAGAATGCTGTTTTTGAACTGCTCTATAGACGCCGTAAATGTAATGCCTACATACAGAAAGCCCTTCGACATAATCCTTTGAAAGGGCTAAATCTGGAAAATGGTCGGGGAGAGAGGATTTGAACCTCCGACCCCCTGGTCCCGAACCAGGTGCTCTACCAGGCTGAGCCACTCCCCGAACTGTTGCGTTTTCACCGTGTCGCCTGGCTTGCGTACTGCTCTCCGGCGGGCGCCGAATGTTCGCGACACTGCAGAAAAGTGTAACACAGCGCAGCTGGTTTTCTCGGCTGGCGGCTTGCAGTCTGTGAGTCTTTCCGGGTCGTGCGACAATCAAATTTCTGGCATCCCTCTCATGGCAAATTTACAAATTCTCGTTGCGCCGGAACCCGCCGTCATCACGCCCGAATTGCTCGCGCAACACAGCATCACGGCAGAAGAGTATGCGCGGATTGAAGAGGCGCTTGGCCGCACTCCCAGCCTGACCGAACTAGGCATCTTCAGCGTGATGTGGAGCGAGCATTGCTCGTACAAGTCATCACGCGTGCATTTGCGCCGACTGCCCACCGAAAGCAGACTCGTCGTCCAGGGCCCCGGTGAAAACGCGGGCATCATCGACGTCGGCGACGGCTGGGCCTGCGCCTTCAAAATCGAGTCGCATAATCACCCTTCGTACATTGAGCCGTTTCAGGGCGCGGCAACAGGAGTCGGCGGAATACTGCGCGACATTTTCACCATGGGCGCGCGGCCTCTCGCCGTCATGGATTCATTGCGCTTTGGCCCGTTGACCAACGATGACGCCGCGCATCGCAATCACGCAATTCTCGAGGGCGTAGTCAGCGGCGTCGCGGGTTATGGCAACTGCTTCGGCGTGCCCAACCTCGGCGGCGAAACCCGGTTCGAGCCGTGTTACTCCGGCAATCCGCTCGTCAATGCCTTTGCACTTGGTCTCGTCCGCATGGACGAGATTTTTTATGCGAAGGCCACCGGTATCGGCAACCCCGTGATCTACGTTGGCGCCAAGACCGGCCGCGATGGAATTCACGGCGCAACGATGGCCAGCGAAGAGTTCAAAGAGGGCAGCGAACAGAAGCGCCCGAACGTGCAGATGGGCGATCCTTTTATGGAGAAGCTGCTGCTCGAGGCCTGCATCGAGGCGATGCAGACCGGCGCGATCCTTGGAATTCAGGACATGGGAGCTGCCGGCCTGACTTGCTCCACTTGCGAAATGGGGGCCCGCGGCGGCGTTGGCCTGCAGGTTGAGCTCGATAATGTCCCGCAGCGCGAGACCGGCATGTCCGCATACGAGATCATGCTGTCTGAGTCGCAGGAGCGCATGCTGCTGGTCGCCGACAAAGGGCGCGAGCAGGAAGTGATCCGCGTTTTCGAGAAGTGGGGACTTGACGCCGTAATCATCGGTACCGTCGCTGCGGAAGAACGCCTGCGCATCACGGAACACGGCAAACTGATTGCGGATATTCCAAACCGTTCGCTTACCGATGACGCGCCGGTCTATCACCGTCCCGTTGGCACATGGACGGCGCCTGTGCCGAAGACTCCGCCGCCAGTATGGAACTTTCTGCAGCCGCGCAGCGCACTTGAAGATCTGCGCACGCTGTTGGCGGCTGCAAACGTCTGTGACAAACGATGGGTCTACGAACAATACGACTCCATGGTGCAGACCAATACCGTGCTCGGACCCGGTGCTGAAAACGGTGTGATGCGCATCAAGGGGACGAAGCGCGGACTGGCGATGGCACTCGACGGCAACAGCCGCTGGTGCTATCTCGATCCGAAGCTGGGCGCGTCACTCGCAGTCGCTGAGGCGGCGCGCAAGGTAGCGTGTAGCGGGGCGAAGCCGGTGGCCGCGACAAACTGCCTGAACTTCGGTAACCCTGAGAAGCCCGAGATCATGGCGCAGTTTTCCGCCACCATCGATGGACTCCGAGAAGCATGTCTCGCACTGGAAACTCCGATCACTGGCGGCAATGTCTCTCTCTATAACGAGACGCGGGGCGAGGGCATCTACCCGACTCCTGTTATCGGTATCGTCGGAATTCTCGACGACGTCTCACTCGCTGTACCATCAAACTTCATAAGCGCGGGTGATACCGTTTTGCTGCTGCGGCCCGCGCGAAAAGTTTCTGACCAGGAGGAGAAGGACGAAGTGATCTCGTTCGGCTCGTCAGAATTTGCACGCACCATCATCGGTACGGTGTGGGGCGCGCCTCCCGCGCTCAATCTGGAATCTGAGGCGTCATTGCACCGCTGTTTGGCTGAACTCGCGGCCGGCAGGCTGATTCGCTCGGCACGTGATGTTTCTGATGGCGGCCTGGCAGTGACGCTGGCTGAGAGCTGCTTTGGTAATGGCATCGGCGTTCGGGCTGAAGTGCCGGTGCACAAGATGTCCCCGATGCAGTTCTCGCTCTTCGCGGAACCGGCGACAAACGTTGTCGTCTCCTGCGAACCTGAGAAGGTCGACCAGGTTCGCGCAATCGCGGCGTCCCATGGCCTTGAAGTGGTGGCACTTGGCTCGACCATAGCGCAGCGCTTCGAGATATTGATCGAGGGCAAGTTGGTGCTCGCTGATGAGGTGCGCGAATTGCGCAGCGTGTGGGGCGGCGCATTGCCGAAGATGCTGGCGGTGGCAAACTAATGAGTGTGAAACAAACACCCGAGCGCCATTGGCCTGGCGACGACGACGATAAGCTGCGCGAAGAGTGCGGAGTCATCGCCATCCACGGCCATCCGGATGCCGCACGCCAGGCATATCTCGGCCTCTATGCTTTGCAGCATCGCGGGCAGGAATCCGCAGGCATCGCGACCGCCGATTACAACACGCTCTCAAATATCAAGGGCATGGGTCTCGTATCGGAGATCTTCACCGATGACGTGCTGCGAAAGCTGCCCGGCGAACTCGCCATCGGTCACACTCGCTACTCGACCACGGGTGACTCAGCGCTCTTGAACGCGCAGCCGATTCGCGTCGAATCTACCAAGGGCTTGATCGCGATTGCGCATAACGGCAATCTGATCAACCTGGGGAATGCCAGGGCGCGCCTTGAACGCGAGGGCGCCGTGTTCCAGACCACGAGCGATTCAGAGATCATCGTGCAGTTGATCGCGCACTCTCACGAGCAGACGCTGGTGGACGCGATAGCGGACTCGCTGCGACAAGTGGATGGAGCGTTCTCGATCGTCATGATGACCCGCGATCGCATCTTCGCGGCGCGCGATCCTCGCGGGTTCCGCCCGCTCTCGATGGGTCGCATTCCGAATCCCGATGGACCCGATACAATCGTTTTCGCCTCGGAGACGTGCGCGTTCGATCTGCTTCATGCCAAATTTGAGCGCGACGTAAAGCCGGGCGAACTGGTCATGGTTTCGCGCGACGGGGTGACTTCTCGCCAGTATTCAAGCGGCGTTCCGCAATCGAGCTGCATCTTCGAGCACGTCTACTTCGCTCGCCCTGACAGCAAGATTTTCAACCGCTGGGTGCAGGACAGCCGCGAAGCGATGGGACGTCAGCTCGCGCGCGAATCCGGTGTCGACGCCGATCTCATCGTGCCTGTGCCGGATTCCGGAGTGACGGCAGCTATCGGCTACGCCGCCGAAAGCGGAATACCGTTCCGCTTCGGCTTAATCCGAAATCACTACGTTGGCCGCACGTTCATCGAGCCAGAGCAGAGAGTTCGCGACTTCGGAGTGCGTCTGAAGCTGAATCCGGTGCGCAATCTGCTTGAGGGCCGCCGCATCGTCCTGATCGATGATTCGATCATCCGCGGAACCACCAGCCGGAAAATAGTGCGCATGGTTCGCGCAGCCGGAGCAAAAGAGGTGCATCTCCGCATCAGCTGTCCTCCGACCATCTCGCCCTGCTTTTATGGCGTCGACACGCCGCGCAAGAGCGAGTTGATCGCCGCGAACCACAGTGTGGCGGAGATATGTAAGTTCATCGAAGCCGACTCGCTTGCGTATCTATCGCTTGAAGGGATGCAGCAGGCGTGCGACGGTGGTGAGGGCAACTCTTACTGCGTTGCCTGTTACACCGGCGTATATCCGACCCAGTGGGTTGACGTCGACGAAATCTTGCCCGCCCCGCCACAACCGGCCTACGCGGAATAAGCTCGTTCGGTTATGTGATAACGATAATTCCCGCGGACCCAATAGCAGCCACCCCGCATCGTTCACAACACTATTCGAAATTGTGACCTCGCTGCCGCTTGCTCATACAAGCGGATGAGGCGAAAAAAAAGACGCGCCCTCTCGTTGCCATGCACAACCACGGTCACACTTCACCGCTTCAAAAGTGAGAGACGGAGGCAACAACATGGCAGCAACAAAAAAGACCAGCAGCAAGAAAAAAAGCAGTACGAGAAAATACTCGCCCGAGGCGAGCAAGTCAGTAGAACGCGAGATGCATGAAATGAAGCGCGGCAAGCTTAAGTCTGGCCGCAGCGGCAAGAAAGTCACGAATCCGAAGCAGGCGATTGCAATCGGATTGTCAGAAGCGCGCGCCGCCGGAAAGAAAGTGCCAAACCCCCCGGCGAAGAAGAAGTCAACCGCTAAGAAATCCTCTGCGAAGAAGAGCTCAAGCAAGAAGTCTTCCTCGAAGTAAAGCTAGCTGGATTTCGCGGGCGATGCGGTAGTGCTTGCGGCGCTCGTTGTCGGCGAGGCTGCACTGGCCTCACCGCCGCCCTTCGATGTAATAGGCGCAGCCGGCACTGTGACGGAACTGTCTCCGCCAGATTCCGCAGAAGACGCCTTCTTCGACGCGGCACCTTTCGCGGAATAATCGGATACATACCAGCCTGCGCCCTTGAACTGGATCGCTGGAGCGGAGATCAGCTTCTCCAGCGCGCCGCCACACTTCGGGCACACCGTCTCAGGTGTTGCGCTGAAACTCTGGATCTTCTCAAAACGATGCTGGCACTGCTGGCACTCGTACTCGTAAAGCGGCACTGGGTGGGACCTCCTTGTTAAGGATATATCTTCACGCACGCATTATGGCGTGGGGAGCTCAACCAGCCGCACTTCTGTCACCGCGTCGATTGCCCGCAGTGCATCCAGCATCTGTGCCGTGAGCAGCGCTTGCTTTGCATCGACCTGGATCACGGCGAGGGCCTGTCCTGAACTACCCGATGTGCCGTTTCCACGACCAAGGGCGAAGTTTGCAATGTTCACTCCCATGTCGCCCAGCACCGTCCCGACTCGGCCAATCACACCAGGCACGTCGCGATTGCGGATGCAGATCAGCGTTCCCTGCAGCGGTGCCTCGATATCGATTCCGTCATATGCCAGCAGACGCGGCTGCGCACCGTGCAGCACTGTCGCCGACGCGGAGTGAGTACCAGCCTGCGTATGGATTGCCATCTTCAGGATGCTTCCTGCGCCGCGATAGCCGGCCTCTTTTCGTTCCTCATGCAGCCGAATGCCGCGTTCTTCAGCGACTGATGCCGCGTTGATGCGATTCACCGACTCGGACTGCGCCAACACGCCTGCGATCGCCCCGTTGCGGACCATCTGCGTTTTCGCTTCCGCGAGCCGCCCCAGGTAGGAGAAGTGAATGCTCTCAGCAGCCGCCTGCGAAGCGTTCGCGAGAAATGCGCCCAGCCGCTCGGCCATGGTGATGTACGGCGAGAGTTCGGCGTACTCCTCATGCGTCATCGACGCGACGTTCACTGCGTTCTGCACCACACCCGACTTCAGATACTCCTTCACCTGCATCGCGATCTGTACGCCTACGGCTTCCTGCGCTTCAGCAGTTGATCCGGCGATGTGCGGGGTCAAGACGACATTGTCGAGACCAAAGTAGGCGGAATCCTTCAGAGGCTCTTCACGGAAGACGTCCAGCGCAGCGCCAGCCACGTATCCGCTCTTCAGCGCTTCCGCCAACGCAGCATCTACGATCAACTCGCCCCGCGCGCAGTTGATGATGCGTACGCCCTTCTTCAGTTTCTTAAGGCTGTCTGCGTTGATGATTCCTTCAGTCTGCTTAGTCAGGCCGACGTGTAGCGAGAGATAGTCGGCGCGCGCAAATAGATCATCCATCGAGAGCAACTGCACTTCGTTCTCGCGCGCCACCGCTTGCGAAACGAACGGATCATGGCCGACGACTTCCATGCCAAAGGTGCGTGCGCGCCGTGCGACTTCAAGACCGATGCGGCCGAGCCCTAGAATTCCCATCGTCTTGCCTCGCAATTCGGCGCCCTGTAACGACTTCTTCTCCCACTTGCCGCCGTGCATGGTCGCGTTTGCGCGCGGAATGCTTCGCGCAAGCGCCAGCATCACCCCGAGAGTCAGCTCCGCAACTGCGATCGCGTTCGCGCCAGGAGTATTCATCACGACAATTCCATGCCGCGTCGCTGCGTCTGCATCGATGTTGTCGACGCCCACGCCGGCGCGCCCAATCACGCGCAGCTTTGGTGCAGCTTCCATCAATGCTGCATCCGCCTGCACTGCGCTTCGCACGATCAGCGCATCCGCGTCGGCGACCTCCGCCGCAAGGCCGTTCTTGATCTGGTCGTGTGTTACCACGTTAAAGCTGGGCTCGCTGGCAAACACCGCGAGCGTGGCTGCGGAGACTTTTTCCGCGATAACAATTTTCATTTTTTCTTCCTTACGATACGAACAAGTGTGGAACAAATGAACTGAGATTGTCTGTGACCGGTGTTGCTGACTCGCGAATACCCATGCCTCCGCATTCCTGATCTATCATCCAAAGCCCGAGCACCGGGCACCGTTCATCGAACATTGCTGGCCGCGCATATTGCTGGTACATCACCGGAACATCTCCGTACCGGCCCGGCGTTTCCCATGACCGCTCTTTCGTAACGACGGCGATATTTTGTCCTTCTCGCGAAAAAAGCGGTTTGCGAACATACTCGCTCAGTTCGCGCGGCGAATCTCGATACGCAGGCAGCAGATTCTTATGTCCGGGGTACATCTCCCACAGTACAGGCAATATACCTTTGTTTGAGAGCAGCAGCTTCCAGATTGGCTCAATCCACTTCACCTCGCGATAGGTCTGCAATAACTGCGGAGCGAAGTCATCACGCAACATTGCCTCCCACGGGTAAAGCTTGAAAGTCGAGAAAATGCGTTCATCATCGAGATTGACGAAAGATTGCATGCCTTCGTTCCACCCGATGTCTTTGATCTGAATCAGCCGCGTTGTCAGGCCGGCCTGCTCCGCCGTCTCGCGCAGATAGTTCGTCGTGATCCAATCTTCCGCGTCTTCCATACACGTGAAATACACGGGCTTGCTAAGGAAAGGAGCGATGTCTTTCCACTTTGCGATGAGACGTTCATGCAGGGAGTTGAACTGGTCAGCTTTCGGAAAGAGTTCTTCAAGCCAGGACCACTGCACCACCGAAGCTTCCAGTAGCGAGGTTGGCGTGTCCGCGTTGTACTCCAGCAGTTTCGGGTCAGATTTCCCGTCGTACATCACATCAAAGCGGCCATAGACTGCAGGTGGCTCAGCCTCCCACGCCCATTCGATGAGCGGAATTGCTTCCGGCGGAATCGCGAGTTCTTCGTACAGCTTCTCGTCAATCACGCGCTGCGCAGCCGCAAGACACATCTCCTGCAATGTGTTCGCTGTTGCTTCCAGCATGTCGACTTCTGACGCCGTGAATTCGTAGTAGCAGGACTCGTCCCAATACTGACGGTCCTGACTTTGCCGCGGCGAATGATAGACAAGACCGGCGGCCTCTACCTTCGACTGCCACTCGTCGCGAGGCTGCGAAGCAATGCGGCGCACTACTCTCCACCGCCGGAGCCGCCGTGTCCGCCGGCCTCACCACTCTCGCCATGAAACGCGCTCCCGAAGCCCCCGCGCGTCGTGCTGTACCGAGCACCGGGTACCGGCGTAAAGCTGCCGCCGTCCACGCGAGAACCGATGTCATAGCTGCCCCACCCACCATAGTAGAAGCGATACAGCGGCACGTATCCGAACGGATGGCTCTGCTGTTGCTCCTCGCGACAGAGATTTTCCGGCGCCACGTTTCCGAGCTGATCGACGCACCGCTGCATCTCCGGCCGCCTGCAGCCCGCCATCAAGCCGAGAGCCGCACCGGCGAGCAACGGGATCGAGATGGACTTTGCTCGGCGCATGCCCTTTTTACTTGCCTGCGGACGGATTCTCAGCGCGCTCGGCAAACACTCGTTGCGCAGCGGCCAGCGCTGTGCCGAGGGCAAAGTCCGGCTGCTTCAATGTGGTTCCGGCGATTTGTTCCAGTGCGCCGATCAACGCGATCGTGTCCATGTAATCGAAGAAGCCAAGATGCGCGATGCGAAAGATTTGTCCCTTCATTTCGCCCTGTCCGCCGGCGATGATTGCGGCAAATCGCGACTTGAGCGCTTTCACGACATCCCCGGAATCAATGCCTTCAGGAGCAACAACCGCTGTACACGCAGCCGACGGCGCATCGGGTGCGAATAGCTTCAGACCCATCGCCCGCATCGCAGCGCGCGTCATCTCCGCGCAAGTCTCCGCGTTGTCGACCAGCCGCTTGCGGCCTTCGGCAAGATCGCCGCCGCCTTGGCCGGCGATGTAGTCCAGGGCCGCACCCAGACCTGCGATCAGCGCAACCGACGGCGTATAGGCAGATTCTCCCTTTTGCGCGTTCTTGCGTTCCTTGCGCAGATCAAAGTAATAGCGTGGATTCTTCGTCGTCTCCATCCGCTGCCACGCGCGTTCGCTGACGCCGAGGTAGGCGAGCCCCGGCGGAATCATCACCGCTTTTTGCGAGCCGCCGATGATGACGTCCACGCCCCATCCATCTACATCGAGATGCGTGGTGCCGAGGCCGGTGATTCCGTCGACGATTAGAAGCGCGTCGCTTTTTTTCTCGCGCAGGATCTCTGCGACGGCTTGCACGGAATGACGCGCGCCTGTCGACGTCTCGGTTGCCTGCATCAATACCGCGCGCGTGTCGGGCTTCAACGCGGCGCGCACCTGGTCCATCTGGAATGTCTGCCCGTACGGCGCGTTTACCTCATCCACCACGCAACCGAATGCCTTCGAGAGGCCGGTCCAGCGTTCGCCGAACTTGCCTGCGGTAAGCACCAGCACGCGGTCGCCAGGAGATGTGAGATTGCTGATGCTCGCTTCCATCGCTCCCGTGCCGGAGGAGGCAAGCAGCATCACATCATTCTTCGTTCCGACAAACTCCTTCAGCTGCGCCAGCACGCGCGTATAGATCGCACGAAACTCCGGCGTGCGATGGTGAATATCGGCGGCAGCCATGGCGAATTGTGCGGCAGGCAATAGAGGAGTCGGACCCGGTGTAAACAGGCGTGTCTTACGAATCATGTTTGGGCAGGTTCCTTTCGGAGCGACGGGTTGACTCATTGTAGCTACAAACTGCATCTCACTTAGCTGCCTATAATTGGCGCTTATGAGTCTAGTCGAGCAGATTGGCAGAGATATGGTCGCGGCGATGAAGTCGCGCGAAGAGATGCGCTTGTCCGTGCTTCGCATGGTAAAGACCGCATTCAAGAACAAGGAGATTGAAAAGCGTGGACCGCTGACCGACGCCGAAGCGCAACAAGTGCTGACGACGATGATCAAGCAGCGGCGCGAATCCATCGACGCGTTTACCAAAGGCAATCGTCCTGAGCTGGCGGACAAAGAAGCGGGAGAGATTCCGATTCTTGAGAGCTACATGCCGCAGGCGGCCGGCGAGGATGAGATTCGCGAACTTGTGACCGCGACCATTGCGGAGATCGCGGCGGCGACGGGCGCGAAACCGACTCCCAAGGAAATGGGAACGGTGATCAAAGCGGTGCAGGCGAAGGTGGCAGCGAACGGCTTGCGCGCCGACGGCAAACAGGT
>DATMOZ010000010.1:0-4245 GCA_035567995.1 Acidobacteriaceae bacterium | reverse complement strand
ACAGCACGGCACCGCGTTCCCCGTGTTCACCATCCGCGACATGGTGGAGACACAATACAGGTTGGTTACCGAGATACTGCATCTCAACCACCTGCATGCTGTCGTCGGCATTTCGATGGGTGGCATACAGACTTTTCAATGGGCGATTTCGCATCCAGACTTTCTCGACTTGGCGGTACCCATCGTCGGTACGCCAAGAGAGACCAGTTTCGATCTCCTCGCGCACCAGGTGCTGCTTGATGCAATTCTGTCCGATCCGGCATATGACCACGGCAACTATGCGTCGCAGCCACCTTTGCAACTGGCAAACGAATATGTAATGGCGATGCTCACCACGCCGGCGTATCGGGTCGAGCACACGACCCAGAAGGAATACCCGGCATTCCTGGCAGAAGCGCGAAAGCCGCAGCCGCAGGATGCGAATGATCGCATGTGGCAACTGCGCGCCGTCATGACGAATGACGCCATTCCAGGCCAGTCTCTCGAAACCGTCGCGAAATCAACGCGAAACAAATTCTTAATCATTAACGCGGCGCAGGACCATATGGTCAATCCGGATCCCGCCACAAGATGGGCCCATGCAAGCGGCGCAGAGTTTTTTCTCTCGCAGGCAAATTGTGGCCATCTGGTGATGGACTGCGAACCAACGGTGTCCACCATGGTGGTCAGGTTTCTGGCTGGTTCGTGAAACAAGCGGATTCAAAATTCAACGCTGCAGTAGCGAATCAGCAAAATGCTTACCCGCGCTGAAGAGATTTCTTCATGTTCGCTGAGAGCTGGCGCGTTGGTTTTGGAGGTCCGGTCGATTCACGCTGAATCAGTTCCGGACACACGGCGATGTTGTTTGGATACTGTTTCTTCTCGCGGATTCTGCTCAGCAGAATCTCGGCCGCGACTTCCCCCATTTTTTGCAGCGGCTGCCGAATTGTCGTCAGGCTCGGATTATGAAAGGCGGCGGCATTGATGTCGTCGAAGCCAAGGACAGATACATCTTCCGGCACACGCAAGTTCGCATCCTGCAGGGCCCGTATGGCGCCGATGGCCGCCATGTCATTGAACGAAAGCAGAGCTGTGAAACTTCTTCGCTGAAATAACAACTGTTGGACTACCGGATAGCCAAGCTCAGGCGACGTTAGATCGCGATCCAGCTGCACGGTAAGCTCCGGGCGCACTTCGATGCGCAGTTCACGCGCAACTGCGAGCGTGCTGCACCATCGGTCATGAGAGTCCGAACTGAAAGGCTGGCCTCGCATGAACGCGATTCGACGATGCCCGAGTTTATGCAGGTGTCCCAGCGCAAGTTCTGCCGCGCGCCGGTGATCAAGCAGAACGTTCGTTACTCCTTTTATGTGCTTATGCCCTGCGATCGCAACGACTGGTACGGGCAACTGATGCAATAGCGCGGTATCGATTACCAGGATGCCCTCAGCGCCACGTCCCAGCAGCAACTTTGAGTATTTCTCGACCAGCTCGGGCTTGTGGCGGTGGTGGGCGATGAAATAGAAGTACCCTTCCTGCACCAGGTGGTCGCCCGTTCCACTCATCACTTGTGTGTGATAGCCGTCCCCCAAATCGGGGACCAAAATGCCAATGGTATGGGTCTGCTGGCTGCGAAGCGATCGAGCTATCAGACTCGGCTGGTAGTTGAATTTGACTGCCGCGGCTTTTACTCGCTCGCGCGTTGCCGCCGGGATTGAACGGCCCGGAGTGTCATTCAGCACGACCGAAATAGTAGCGGGACTCAGGCCGAGGTAATCCGCAAGCGTTTTGAGGCTATGTGGCTTGTTCGTCGCCATAAGTCGATCCTTAACCTCGTTCGCTGCAGGAATAGTATCCGCATCACCCATGCGTTGCTACCGATTTGCATGAAAATCGCCCCACTTCCTCCACCAGAGGACTCAACAACCGGCGAGCTACTCAATTGGGTCCTTCTCAGCGTCCGGCGTCGGCGGCAACGGGGGCATGGCGACTCCGTCCTGGGATGCTTCACGTCGCTTCTGAAACAAGTCAGATTTCTGCTGGCGCCCCTTTTCCTCTAATTCCTTGAAATGATTTAGCGCCTCCTGGGCCTCCGCGGCATGATGCTGACGGCGATAGAGTCGTGACAGTTGGTAGTAACTTTGCAGTTCTGTCTCGGCATCAGGCTGCATTGCAAGCATCCGCTTGAAAGCGGCGATCGCCTGCTCGTCATTGCCAAGCTGCATATCCGCTCGTCCCAGATAAAAGTTCGCAATGGGCAGATTTGGATCTTGCTTCATGGCTTCTTCGATCATGGGCTTACCTTCAGATGCTGCGGATGTTTCCACGAGCAGGCAGCCCAGTTGGTAGGTCGCGAGAGTGTTATTCGGATCAATCTCTAATTCTCTTCTGTACTCCGCCTGCGCCTCACCCAGCTTTCCCATCCTCCACAGTTCGGTGGCGAGCGACTGATGCAATCCTGGTTCATGTGGTGCTTTGGCAACAGCGGCTTGATACTCCTGCACCGCGTCCGAATCGCGTTCAGACTCTGCGGCGCCTTGTGCCAGCACTTGATGCACGCGCCATGAATCGGGATCGACCTTGAACATGTGCTCATAGCTCTGCCGCGAAGACAGCAGCAACGCCCGCCCGCGATGGTACAAAATGTCAACATCGTCGGGAGAAAGCTTCGCTGCCTTGTTCAAGGCCTCTGCAGCATCGGTTGGACGCTTCGCGGCAAGCAGATCAATCCCCAGCCACATCCACGCCTTGGCATCTTCGGGACTCGCGCGAGTTTCCGCCTCCAGTGCCTTGGCGGCTTCCTCGAAATGATTCAGCCGGTACTCGGCAATGCCCAGAAACAGGTTGGCGCCGCGCAGCGTCGGCTTGATTGCAATCGCACTCTGTAACGCAGCAATCGCTTCCTGATGACGGCCTTGCTGCTCACGCACCAGTCCGAGATTCAGATAAGCCGGAGCAAAGCGCGGTGCAAGGTGCGCGGATTGCGCAAATGCTTCCGCGGCGGCATCCAACCGGGCGGCGTGGAGAGCATCGATGCCCCGGCGGAACGCGGCCTCCGCTTCAGGCGTCTGCGCCGATGCAATTCCAACCGAAAATAACACCAGCAGAAGTGCCGTTCGTATAGAGAAGTTCACTGACAAAATTGTCTCATTTCGCACGCCGGCAGCGGCTTGCTGCCTGCACGTGATAATAAGAACCAAATCATCTGCGCGTCGTGGCTACCACGTCAGCGTCGTCAGGGAGTTTGAGGGCAAACTCATGTCTGCGGAATTCTCCCCGCTCATCAATGTCACAGTGCGCGCTTCGCCCGTATTGGTAAGCACCATCACGGTTTCGCCATTGGGATTCACCATCGCGACGTGCATCAATTCGCTGGCATCGCTATGTGTCGCGACTCTCACCGCGTTCCGCCGCACATGTTGTGAGAAATGACGGAGCGCCCAGTACTGCCCACTCTCCGTAATCTGGCCATTTTTGCGGAGCGTTACCAGGCCCCCACACGGGAAGGGTCCTATGTTTGGTTCGCCGTGCTCGTCGAGCATCAGGTTCCAGGTGATGATGCCGCGGCACCAATTCTGTAAGACAGTGGTGAAGGTGCTGCCCCAGGTCACCCAATCTTTCGCATAGTTTGGATCGGTGATATCCGGTCCGCCTTCAGTCCAATAGAAAGGCATATCCGGATACAGCTCGTGAAGCCTGCTCATCATGTCCGGCGTCCCCAGGTACCCATGCCAGGCGACACCAGACACATACTGCCGCAGGCGCTCATCCTGCAGTTGCCACTTCACGCGTTTCCAGAGATTGTAGTTGTGATCGAGCAGCCATATCTGCGTATCGATCTTCTCTTTCTTCAGCAACGGCCCGAGATGATCTCTGACAAAAACCTGCTCCATCTCCGGAGTCCAATACGCCGCAGGCATGCGGCCTGACTGGTCCGTCTCTACTTCGTTTTGCGAAGTGATCGCATCCACTTTTACCCCTGCTTTAACGTAGGCCTCAATAAAGCGGGCGATGTAAAGCGCGTAGGGCGCGAGATATTCCGCGCTCATCCAGCCGCCTTGCATGGAGCCGTATGTTTTCATCCAGCCCGGTGGACTCCATGGTGACGCCAGCAAAAACAGATCGGGATTCACGGATCGGATTTCGCGCATCATCGGCAATAGGTACTCTTCGTCATGCGCGATGCTGAAGTGCTTCATGCCGACATCGCCAGCAACATCGTCGTAGTTGAAGACGCTGCGTGAATAGTCACTCGATCCAATCGCG
>DATMOZ010000009.1:0-5732 GCA_035567995.1 Acidobacteriaceae bacterium | reverse complement strand
TATGCGGTCGCTTCGTTCACCGCGGGATGACCGTTCGTATCGGAGCTGTAGTGCGCCAGCGCTCCCAGAGCGAAAGCGTACTCATCCAGATCGCTGGATTCATTCACCATCGCCCTGATGAAGTCACCGCTGCGCACATAGTGCAACAGGTCGGAAGCAAATTTTTCTCCGTGCGGGTAATAGCCAATGTCCTGGATGACGCTGCCACCATACGCGAACGCATGCGCGTGATTCAGGTCATCGTCGGTAGCCTGGGGGAAACGGGCCTTGAGCAGCGGTTCGATGCTGTCTTTCCACGCCATATCGACAACGGCTTCGTGACTGAGGACGGAATAGGCATACACCGGCGGAACCGGCAGCAGAAAAAGTGAGACAAGTAACAGTAGAGACGACGCGGTTGGGCGTGCGCCCCTAACGAACCAGGTTCGCATGATCAGGAGAAACTCCTCTCGCTCTCGAAAAAATACAGGGGGCGATGAACTGCGAGCTACTCTACTCTTTTAATTTGGCTGCGAGTACGTCGATCTTGTCGATAGCCGGGGCCTTGGCGAACAGTTCGCTGGCCTTCGCCATCAGTGCGGCAGCAACTTTGCCGTTCAGGTGGGCATTGCGTCCGGCCTCATCCTGGAATGCATCGAAGATGCCATAGCGGCCGGGCCCCAGCTTGATCGCAAACCATGCGATCGTTCCGGTCTCCTGCTGCACAATCGGCAGCGCGCCCTTCAAAAACTCTTCTACTTCGTTCTCTTTCCCAGGCTTGGCTTCGAGGTGGGCATACAACGCATACTTGATCATGAACACATTCTCCAGACGGATGAGATGCAGATTAGATGGACGAGATGCAGATCGGGTTACAGAGATGTGCGCAGAGTCGTGCGCAATTGTTACGCACACAATTAGTGGCCGCTACTGGAGATCTTCCACCATCTGCGCGACGCGAAAGACCGTGCTTTCGTCGAAGTGCTTGCCGAGAATCTGCAGGCCGATCGGCAGATCAGCCTTCGACTTGCCGACAGGGACGGAAATGCCGCTGATGCCGGCCAGATTTGCCGTGACGGTATAAATGTCGGCGAGATACATCGCCATCGGATCGTCCGATTTCTCGCCCAGCAGAAAGGCGGGCGTCGGCGCCGTGGGAGTGATGATGGCATCCACCTCATTGAAAGCATCGAGAAAATCCTGCGTGATCAGGCGGCGCACCTGCTGCGCCTTCTTGTAGTACGCGTCGTAATATCCCGCGCTGAGCACGTATGTTCCCAGCATGATGCGCCGCTTTACCTCGGCTCCGAAACCGTGGTCGCGCGTGCGACGGTACATCTCCGACAGCGTCGTTGCGTCCGGCGCTCTGTAGCCGTAGCGCACGCCATCGAAGCGCGCCAGGTTCGCGCTCGCTTCCGCAGTCGCAATGACGTAATACACCGGGATGGCATAGCGCGTGTGCTTCAGCGAAATCGGCTTGATGACGCAGCCCTTTTCGCCAAGCTTGCGGATCGCTGTTTCGACGGCTTCGCGCACCTCAGGGTCGAGGCCTTCGCCGAAATACTCCGGAGGAACGCCGAGACGCAACTCACCGGGCGGACGCGTGGAGCTGGCTTCAAGTTCGGCGACATAATTCGGCACCGGCCGGGTCGAGCTGGTCGCGTCGAGCGGGTCATGTCCGGCAATCACGCCGAGCATCGTCGCCGCGTCGCGCACGTTGCGGCCAAACGGGCCGACGCGATCCAGTGAAGATGCGAATGCGATCAAACCATAGCGCGAAACGCGGCTGTATGTCGGCAGCACTCCGACCACTCCGCAGAACGACGCGGGCTGGCGGATGGACCCGCCGGTATCTGACCCGAGCGATGTAACGCACATGCCGGCAGCCACGGCGGCAGCCGATCCGCCGCTGGAGCCTCCGGGAACATGCTCAAGCCGGCGCGGATTTTTCACCGGGCCATACGCGGAGTTCTCGTTCGAGGAGCCCATGGCGAACTCGTCGCAGTTCAACTTGCCCAGCAGCACCGCGCCCGCAGCCTCAAGTCGCGCGACGACAGTGGCGTCGTAGGGCGGCGGAGGCTGGTAGCCCTCGAGAATTTTTGAAGCCGCCGTAGTCGGGGCGCCCTGCATAATCAGCACGTCTTTTATCCCGATGGGAACTCCGGCCAATGGTCCGGCGGTATTCGCGGCGTTGGAATCGGACAGGAACTGCCTGTCGACGCGCTCTGCCTGTGCCATCGCGCGTTCACGGCTGAGAGCGAGCCACGCGTTCACACTGCAGTTCTGTTCCTCGATCGACGTGTAGTGTCTCTCGGCCAGCGCGACGGCGCTGCCACCGGAAGCGAGCCCTTTGCGCACATTGCTGATCGTCAGGCGGCCCGTCTCTATAGTGTCTAGTTGCATCCGCTATTGTCTCGATTTCTATTTGTAACTTCCGCTGTTACAGAACGGATGGCGAAACGCGACAGCCCTACCGTTCGATGACCTTGGGAACTTTGAAGAAGACGCCGTCGGTTTCCGGCGCCTGCTCCATGACCGGCTTGCGGTCGAGCGACGGTCGCAGCACATCTTCGCGCAGGGCAGTAACCGCCAGCTGCCCAGATTTGTCCAGGACTTCAGATACCTGTGCCATGGGGGCCACGTTACTGGTGTCGAGTTCGTTCAGCTGCGCAATGTGATCCAGAATGACGCTCAGATCGCGCTGCATTGCTGTCTCTTCGTACTGCGTGAGCTCCAGGTTGGCGAGTTCGGCGACGCGACGGACTTCAGCTACGTCGACGCCTGTCTTATTTTTGCTGTTTTCACTCATCGGCCTGCAAACAGTATATCGGCGACCGGGACCCCTGTAAGTTGCTGCAGCCGCACGGCATGGCGTGGACCCAGCGGAGCCAGTTCGCTGCGCCACACCGGATCAGCTACCACGACGCGAAGTGTCGCGCCCTCAAACCCGACGGCCTTGGCATTCGCGGCGACCCGGCTGCCGCACACGAGAGGCCACGCGGCCATCACTCTTTCTGCGGGCGGCAGCGTGTGCAGAATGTCGCGCGCGATGCTGTCGAGCGGCTGGCGAATCGGTTCCATGCTTCGGCTATTGTTGCACTTCGCGGCCCCGAAAACCTACTGCACCACCAGCGTCAGATTCACGCTCCGGGTCAGGCCGCCGCTGGTGGCGGAGACGACGAAGTTGTAGCTGCCGGGAGCGGTTGCGCCCGTTCCCGCGGGGGCACCGATAAGCGTCGCGGTTCCGGCGCCGCAACCCGCGACCAGGCCGAGAGTAGCGGCGGCAAGGACAATCGCGAAGAACGAACTGACCCTGCGCCGCCCGCGGCGGGCCAACAGATTCCACGGGAAGAGGAAGGGCGCGGCGAGCCCGAACCACACGCCGGGCAGCGGATGCGCTGCGGCCTTCGCCGAAGTTCCGACGCTCACGTTGATAGTGGACGCCGCAGCGAGAGACGCGACGGCCGGATCCGTCAGGCCGGTGGTGTGCAACGGCAGGTTGCTGCATACCAGATTTGCGAACCCAACCGACCCCGCGGCAGGAGTGACCGCGATCATGTACTGCGCTGTCTTCCCTGCCGTGACCGTTGCGGTGGGAGAGCCAACAACGCTTACCGTGAAGTCAGCGCCGGTCCCCGTCAATGCGACGCTCTGCGGCTGGGCGCCTTTGGCGGCAACGCCCAGAGATGCGATGCGCGACCCGGCGGCGGCGGGCGCAAACGCGATCTTGATGCTGCAGGTCGTTTTTGCCGCGATGGTCGCGGTGCAGGTGCCGCCGGCAACGATGCGAAAATCAGCGGCGCTCGTCGACACACTGAATTCCGTTAGCGGAGCGCCGCTGGTATTCGTCACGCTGACGACCTGCGTAGCGGAGACTGATCCAACTGCCGTCGTCGGAAAGCCCAGGTTTGCCGGGCCCACGGTCATGCTCGCGTTCAGCGCTGCCACGCCGCTGAGCGTGACGATCTGCGGCTGCATTCCGTCGGTGACCGAGAGCGTTCCTCCAAGCGTGCCCGCAACCGTTGGCGCGAAGCTGACTTGAATCGTGCAGGTCGCCTGCGGCGCAAGGGGCGTGGGGCATGCGGTCGACGCGGTGAAGTTCGGCGACACGGTCAGCGCGATGACGGTCACCGGCGATCCGCCGGAGTTGGTAACGGTGACATTCTGAGCGGCGCTGGTTGTTGCGACGCCCTGCTGCGCGAAGGTCAAAGACGTTGGCGAAAGCGTGATGTGGCCCGGATTGGCGAGCGTCGTGGGGGCTGTTTGCCAGATTCCGCGCCCGGCGGTGCCCGCACGCAATACGCTTTGACCAGCGATCGCGATCTGCGACAAACTGGTCACCGGTGCGGTCGGCAGGCCGGTCAGATAGCTTGACCAGCAGTTCGCGGTTAACAGCGCGCAATTCGTAACTGTGTTGGTTACATATACTCCGCTGTCGAGCGCAATATAGAGCGTGTTCGCGTCCCGTGCGTCTACCAGTAGCGCGTTCGCCGGCGCGACAGGCAGGTTCGACGTAATGTTCTGCCAGTTCGCGCCGCCGTCGGTCGAACGATACACCAGTGGCGCGCTGATCCCATTTCCACTGAAGCCCGCAACCGTCGCATAAACCGTTTTGCCCGTTACATCGTGCGGGTCCGCTGTGACGCTCGATATGTCGAAGCCGGCGGCGTTGAACCGGCCTCCGTTCGCAACATCGTTTGCCACCGGCGACAGCGCAATGTCTGTCCATACAGTGGAACCGGTCGCCTGATCGGCGGCGTAGTTAGCAAGCACGTGGCCGCCGGCGCTGCCACCAGCGGCCATTCCAACGTAGATTACCTGCGAGCCCGACGGCGTCTGCGGGCCAGCCGCCGCAATGGACCGCACGACACTGTTGCCATTGCAACTCGGTTGCTGGTGGCCATCAAACATCGTGCTGATCGCGTTGGCCGCGCTCCAGCCAGTTCCGTCTGCGGAACCGCGCCACAGGCGGCAGGTGCCAACTAGCACGCGTGTCTGATCCACTGGGTCGAGGACAAAAGGCGCGTTGAGCGCAGCCAGGTCGCCCGAAACCTGTGCGGATGCAATAACCGGCGGGTCAGCAAATTTTGTCTGCAGGCAATTTGCGCCGCCGGTGCAGCGGCTGATGCTGACGCCCGCGTCCGTTTCCGCATACCAGTTTGCGGGAGTCTGCTGGTCGATAGCAACTGGATTAAACGCGCTGGTTGAGACTTGCGTCCACTCCGTCGTCGCGAGCGAGGCCGCGCCGGCAATACCATTGCGTCCAGCGCTCGTCAGCAGCACGCCCGCGTCCGTCGGATGCTGCGCGAAGCTCGCAATCTCCGCGAGTGAGCCCAGTCCCGCGTTCAGATTTTGAAAATGCGCCGCGTCATCGTTGCTGCAGGCAGTGCCGGTTTGAGTGACCGCATCTGTCGTACGCCAGACGCCGCCGTCGCTGGCGAAGAACATGGTATTGCCCACGCCGACGATCGCGTGCTGCGCAGTGGCTACGCCGGCGGCCGCGCAGCCAAGTGCGTTCGTGGTGTTGCGCCAGGTGCATCCGCTGTTCAGGCTGCAGCGATAAAGGTCCTGCGTGCCGGCGAAGAGCAGCGTATCGGTGGCCGTGTGCACTGTTGCCAGCGCCAGCGCGTAATCACCGCCGATGATTGTCGCATTGGTTGCGCTTGTTTCGAGGGCCGTCGTGTCGATTCGTGCGCCGAACGAAACCGGCCCCGCACAATTGCCACTGTTCTGGTTACAAATATCGCGCCACA
>DATMOZ010000008.1:0-11496 GCA_035567995.1 Acidobacteriaceae bacterium | reverse complement strand
AGCGTGATGTTATCCGCGTCGATGAAGAAACACGTGCCACCCGAACTGACGTTTTGGGTGAGCGTGTAAGAGCCGCTCTTGGTAATGTCAGCGCAAGCGCTGAGGTTGGTTCCACTGGGCGTTGGGGTCGGCGTTGGCGTTGGGGTGGGCGGGGCTGGGGTTGGTGTTGCACCGACGAGATAGTTGTAGCCGTTTACCAAACGTGAGACACCGCCGTTGCTAAACACGGCGACATCTACCTTGCCTGCTACGTTCCGTGCAGGAGCCGTAACATCAATCTCGGTAGAACCTACCTGGGCGACTCGAGCCTGGTTCGCCCAGATCCAGACACTGGTATTTGCATTAAAGCCTGAGCCGAAGATCCGAATCACATTGCCCCCGCTGAGTGGGCCACTGGCCGGACTGATCGAGGAAACTGATACCTGAGCGAAGGCTATCCCCGTTGAGAGGAGTGAAAGAAAAACTAGAACGGTTGCGAAACGGGTGCGCAACCCCGAATCAACGCCAAAAATTAGGGCGACGGAAAAATTCTGCATGACGATGAGTTCTCTCTGATACTGCTTAAATCGGTTGGTCCATCAAGCGCCTTGCAGGCGCAAATCGGCTGCGGCTTCCAGGACCGTTTCGCGCGGCCAATGGAAATCGGGTGCCGGAGAAAGGCAACGTTATTCAGCGTCATCTCCTAGCTACAGGAGCGAACGCGGTTAAGTTTTAGGCAGAGTTCTTAGGAGAAAAGCGGGAAATTAGAGCCGAAATTCAGACCAGGAAAACCTCTGCGAAGAGCGTTCTATGCCGCCTCAGTCTGCAGTTGGACGGAGTCTTAGTGCAACACATGACTCCGCAGTTCACCTTTTAAAAAGATTCTTGGTCATATAAATACATGATGTTGACTAAATTGCCAACACTTTTTTGTAATCTTTTGAACTAATCTTCGGATTGGCCAACCATCAGGAGGGCGAACGCATCGCGAATCTCTCACGTACGCGAATAGTCACTCGATTCCATAGGCAGAGTTGGGCTATCTCAGAGAAACGAGTTTAGAACTGCTGAATGCTAAGAGCGTCCGCCGTGGCCGCCTCTGCTCCGGGAACCCACGCACCGATCGGACGCCCTTTCTTTGCATTGGCTGGCGCCAGTACTGTTGACGAGGTCTTCTCTATTTGCAAACGGCCAACGGCAGCGCTGATCGCGCCGAAGATAAACCACTGGCTTCTGTAGGTATTGTGTTGCGAGTAGCCGGCAAAGAGAAGCAGGCAAAGGCACATCTGACAGTGAAGTGGATATTTTTGCAGCATCCGGCTCACGTCTTGATCCTTCAGCAGCGCAGTAAGTCGGTGATTCTCGCGGAAAAGTTGGTACAGGTAACCGAAATAGGTGATGACGCCGATGAGTCCAAGTTCCCCCAGAAGCTTGAAGTAGAGAGAGTGAGCGTTAAGCCAGTGCTTTGGCCCCGCCGCGGGCCAATATTTGTTTCCGTTCGCGACTGTGTAGTTGTCAGGCCCGACGCCGGTGATCGGATTGTGAAGAAACATGTGGAATCCGCCCTCCCACGAAAGAATACGGTTCTGGTAGGAATCATCGGCCTTGAGGTTGTCGACCGTCTCATAACGTGCCTTGTATTGCTGAGGAACGGCAAGCCACAGGACCGGCAAGGCGACAAAGAGGATGGGAAGAAATTTAAGTTTGCGTTTCCAGTCGGCAATGAAGAGCAGGAGCATCATGAAGAGCAGGCCAAAGAACGACGTCCGTGAACCGGTCACAATCACGGTCACAATGCTGACAACGCATACCCCCAGACCCAGCAGTCGCACCCACTTTGGATTGTCCTTGGCGATCAAGAGCAGATCAAGCGGGAGAGTGCAGATCAGAGTCAGCCCCAGCGTATTGGGGTCACCACCGGCGCTGGTCAAACCCTCAGCGCGCTCGATACCCATGTGGACCACGCGAGGCCCGGTTTCATACATAAACAGCGCTGTCGCGCCCAGCCATCCGGTTAGCGCAACAGTGGTGATAATGAACTGTTTAACGCGCTCCTCTGATGTCAAAAGCGCCACGATCAGTAGATGAAAGAAGACAACTTCGAGAAAGAAGATGCAGAAGCCAACGGAGTTGATGCGCCAGAAGGCGAGCGGTATGGAGGCGATCATTGCCCCGTAGAAAGCCAGGAACCATTTGGTGACCGGAGGAAAGTTGAGTCTTTCGCCGTGCAGGAAGAACGACAGCAGTGTGAAGATAGCCAGCATCCTCTCGAGATGCAACACGCCTAGATGCGGGTACAGCTCCCCAGGCTGGACGATATAGACCACCAGCAGAGCAAGCAGAGCGACGAACGGCTTTGAGATTCCGCGCAGCGCTAGCGCCGCGATCACAAGAACCACAATTACTTCCATAACTACTTCCATGCGAAAAGCTCCCGCTTTCTGGCAAAGCTGCGCCGAGGGCCACCAAGCAGTAGAGGGATGCACGTTGAGTGCCGAAACCTGCACACCCGCTGAGACGGACGTCAAGGACATCCAGAGAAAGCCACTCCACTCTATGTGCAAGTGATTGCACACTCCCACTTACCTCAGGTAGTCCGGCGGCCACAGACACAAATGCCTAGCGCCGAACGTTATGGCGACTGACATGCATTACCAGAGGCGAGCAAAGCAATACGTCAGAAGGAGCGGGAACAGTTTTGTCAGAAACGGTTGTAAAGGATTCCCCAAAGAAGCTCTACTCCGTGCGGAAACTGGCGCTGGGGTCGACCCTCCGCGTGATCCATCTGGTTTTGCTGACGGTTGTCGGCTTTGCGCTCACCCCGTTCATTGTTCACACCCTGGGTACGGAGCAATACGGTCTCTGGACCTTGGCAAACGCGTTTGTCGGGTTCTACGGCCTGCTCGATCTGGGTCTTTCGGGAGCAGTCTTCACCCGCATGTCACACGCACTTGGCGCGGGAGACCATGAAACCGGAACGCGTGTGTACGCGACCGGCCTGCGGTTATTCGGCGGCCTCGGCGGAATTCTCATCTTTGCAACGATCTGCTTGTCTGTCGGCGTTCTGATGCTGCATCAGAATCATAGCCGGATGATGGCGGCGGTACTGCTGATTATCGGCATCCACACTGCGATCAGTTTCATGATGCGTCCGGCATTCGGCGTGCTAACCGCCGGCAGCCACTTTGAAATGGTGTCGTCCGTCCTCATCTTCTCGCTGATTCTGAGGGCAGTCGGAACCGTTCTCGTTTTGCGCGCAGGCAAGGGCGTTCTGGGTCTCGCGATTATCAACCTGCTGTCCTGGGCTCCTGGTTACATTTTTATCTGTCTTGCTGTTCATTGGCAGTATCCATTCATTCGCGTGCGCGACTTGACTAAATGGCATCGTGAAACCGCAAAGGGACTTTTGACCTTCGGCGTTCCCGTCCTGATCGGCCAGACTGCCGATCGCATCCGGCTTCAGATGGACGCGGTGGTGGTTTCTCTCTTTCTCGGTTTGAGCGCGGTGGCGCATTACAACGTCGCGACGACCTTAGTGATGTATTACATGGACGGCATCGTTGCCATCATCGGAGTACTCGCTCCGGTAATGGCGATGCAGACCAGCGCAAAAGATCTGGAAGGCATGCGTCGCAGCTTATTCATGGGCACTCGGCTCGGCCTATGCTCCGCCGGGTTTGCCGGGTTTGGACTAATCGCCTGGGGCCGGGTATTTATCTCGCGCTGGATGGGCCCCCAGTTCATCGACGCGTATCCAGTCCTCGTCATTCTCACTCTCGCCATGTTTCTCGATCTGGTCCAGTCCACGACGGTCAATGCGCTCTACGCGGGACTGCATGTAAAGACCTACGCAAAAATCAACGTCGCCGAAGCTATAGCGAATCTGATGCTCAGCCTTGCGCTCGCACCTCGCTATGGGATGATCGGTATCGCGCTCGGCACGCTGATCCCGGCGGGGGCGCGACTCTTCATCCAACCTTTTGTGGTTCGCGAAAAGCTGAATCTTAGAGTCGCGGAGTATTTCATCGCTTGTCTCAAGGCGTCATGGAAGACGGCGCTCTTTCTCGTATTGCCGACATTGATCACGATGCGCTGGTTGCGGCCAACGTACCCCTCGATGTTTCTTGTGGGCGGAATTTCACTCATCGCGTTCGCCCTTCCTATCTGGTATTTCGAGTTTGGCGGCGCCGGCTGGCATCTGGCTGTGTCGCGGCTGAAGCCATTGATGCGGTTGGGCCGCGATCCTCTGAATTGTAGAGAGTTCTAAGGCGGTGCGTCGAAACCGATCTTGCGTTCGGCTCTCGGCGACGAGCCAGCAGCAATGCGGCGATAATCGCATTTTTTTTCATCGGGCAATCACAACTTTCCGACGAAGCACACTTTTCGATAAAAGGTACCTCGTTATCCACTAGTTTTCGCGAAACCACGGCGAAAGCCTCTTGCTCTTAAGCGCGTAACCGAACATACTCACAACAATTGCAGTGACGGTAAGCGACCGAGACACCGACGTGACCCGATACAGCCGTCTAGACACACTTCGAATCTTGCGCATCCGGGCGCGGCAGTTGAACCATTGGGAACGCAACGGCATCATTGCCGCCTCAGAAGATTACGGCTTCCAGGACCTGGTGAAACTTCGTAAGCTGCGCGACCTGTGCGCCACGCCGATTTCAGCCGCCAGCATCCGCACTTCCCTCGACGCTATGAAGCGCGTGTCGGGTATGGCCAACCCTCTGCTAGAAGCAAGCGCATTCCGCAATGGAACCAGGTTGGCGTTCCGCCACTCCGGCATGGTGGTTGATCCAGTGCGGCAACAGTTTCTGCTCGATTTCGAGGCCGCAGCGGCACCCGAGATGCGTATCGTCGGCAAACCGGCCGCGAAGCCGACGACCGTCCGCACGGGCGACCTGTTTCTGCAGGCTGTGCAGCTGGAAGATGACAGCGGTAGCATGCGCGAAGCGATGCAGTTGTATGAGGAGATCCTGGCGACCGAACCCGCGCACGCCCCAGCGTGCATCAATCTGGGCACCATTTACTACAACCAGCGTCAGTTTGCGAAAGCGGAGTCGCTCTATCGCCGCGCCACGGTTGCCGATCCGCACTATGCTCTTGCGTTCTTTGATCTGGGCAACGTGCTTGATGAACTGAAGCGTCTGCCGGACGCGATCGCGTCGTACCGCACCGCGATTTCCCTGGTACCAACGTACGCCGATGCGCACTACAACCTTGCGCTCGCGCTGGAGCGTCAGGGAGAGCCGCGGCGCGCGCTGCGCCACTGGATGATTTATTCGAAGCTCGATCCGGTGGGTCCGTGGGCGAATCATGCCCGTGGTCAGGCGAAGAAAATCCTTGGCCTTGAGAAGCTTGCCATCGTTCATCGCGGCACCCGATCGGGCGGCCCGACGACGTTCCGCACGGCCTGAGGCCGCCCACCTCAGATTTCGTGCCACCTGCATTTCCCCACCCTGTTTCCTGAGTGCTACACTCACGAGTTTCCCGCCTATACGCGGCGACGCGTTTCCACCGACACCAAGCTTTCGAGGTCGCACCATGTCCAGCACCATGACGCATCAAGAAACCGCCACTCCCTTGACCCGCCTGAGCGAGGATGAGCAACTTTTTCGCTCGACCGTGCGCCAATTCGCCGCAGAAAACATCACGCCCAAAGTGCGCGAAATGGACGAGCAGCAGCACATGGACGAAGCGCTCATTCGGCAGCTCTTCGAACTCGGCCTCATGGGCATTGAGATTCCCGCTGAATATGGCGGCGCGGGCGGCACTTTTTTTGAAGCGATCCTCGCAGTCGAAGAAGTCTCCGCCGCGGACCCATCCGTCGGCGTCCTGGTAGATGTCCAAAACACATTGAGCGTGAACGCCCTGTTGCGCTGGGGAACGGATGAGCAGAAGCGGCGCATTCTCCCGAAAATGGCTGCTGACACCGTCGGCGCATACGCGCTGAGCGAAGCGGGCTCGGGCTCTGACGCATTCGCATTGCAAACCCGCGCGGAAAAACGCGCCGACAGCTACGCCTTGAACGGGCAGAAGCTGTGGATCACCAATGCGAAGGAGGCTGGAGTGTTCATTGTCTTCGCGACTGTCGATCCTTCCGCCGGATACAAAGGCATCACCGCGTTCATCGTCGAGAAGGGCATGAGCGGCTTTTCGCTGGGCAAGAAGGAAGACAAACTGGGTATACGCGCATCGAGCACGTGCGAGTTGATTTTTGACAACTGCGTCGTGCCCACCGCGAACGTGCTCGGCGAAGTCGGCAAGGGTTACAAAATCGCGATTGAGACGCTGAACGAAGGACGCATCGGCATCGGCGCGCAGATGCTTGGCCTTGCGCAGGGTGCGTGGAATGCGGCCGCTAAGTATGCCAAGGAACGCAAGCAGTTCGGCAGGGTGATCGCGGAATTCCAGGGCGTGCAGTTCCAGATTGCGGAGATGGCGACCGAGATCGAAGCGGCGCGGCTGATGGTCTACAACGCGGCGCGGCTGAAAGATGCTGGGCTCAGCTTCGTCAAGGAAGCAGCGATGGCGAAGTACTTCACCTCGATGGTAGCGGAGCGAACCGCGAGCCTGTCGCTCGAAATTTTCGGCGGCTACGGATTTGTGAAGGATTATCCGGCGGAGAAATTCTTTCGCGATTCGAAGATCGGCAAGATCTACGAAGGCACTTCGAACATGCAGTTGGCGACGATCGGAAAAATGCTGCTCGGCTGATAAAAATCAAAGTCTTTCAGCCAGCAGGCTTTTCCGTAACACTACGTGCGGCCCGATCTGCGACGCGGGACATCTGAACGTCATCCAACATTCATGCCTTCACACTCGCATCGTGGCTTGCTTACATTTCTGGGCGTGGCATGCGGGTTCGGTGTCGCGAATATGTATTACAACCAGCCGCTGCTCAACGACATGAGTCGTAGCTTCGGCACGTCGCAGGGTGCGACGGGTGTGGTGGCCGTCGCGACGCAGGTCGGATATGCAGCGGGGCTGCTGTTCTTTGTCCCACTGGGCGATGTGCTTGAGAGGCGCAGCCTGATTGTGCGCATGTTCGCGTTCATCTCCATCGTCATGTTGGCGGCCGCTATCGCGCCTTCGCTGCATTGGCTTATTCTCGCGAGCGTTTTCATTGGACTCGCTTCGTCCGTGACGCATATCGTGCTGCCCATCGCGCCCGACCTGGCAGACGATGAGAATCGCGGTCGCGCCATCGGTATCGTGATGACGGGACTGCTGCTCGGCATCCTCTTGGCGCGCACTGCCGCTGGGTGGCTGTCGCACGCTGTCACATGGCGCGGAGTATTTGTAACCGCCGCCGTGGCAAATGCCGTCTTCGTGCCGCTCGTGTTGAAGCTGATGCCCGAGTTGCCGCCGAAAAAGGAGGTGCGCTACAGTGACGCGCTGCGCTCCCTGGTCACGCTAGTGCGCACGCAGCCGATTCTGCGCGAAGCATCTGTGCTGGGCGCCTGCATATTCGGCGCCTTCAGCGCATTCTGGACAACGCTCGCATTTCTACTCGCCAGCCCTCACTATCATCTCGGCGCTGGCGTCGCGGGCACCTTTGGCATTCTCGGTGCGAGTGGCGTTCTGATCGCGCCAGTCGCAGGGCGCCTGAGCGATACACGCGGTTCCCGCAGCGTCATCACACTCGCACTGTTGTTTATGGCAACCGGTTTCGTCGCGTTTTGGTGGGGCGGTCGCAACATCCTCGGTCTGATTCTCGGCGTAATACTGGTTGACATGGGAGTGCAGTGCAACCAGATCGCGAACCAGACACGCATCTTCGGCCTGGTGCCGGATGCGCGCAGTCGGTTGAACACGGTCTACATGACAATCTATTTCGCGGGTGCATCGCTGGGATCGGCATTGGCAACGCTGGCGTGGGAGCACGTTGGATGGAATGGCGTGTGCGCTCTTGGTATGGCGATGATTGCACTGGCCGCGCTACGCCATGTCACGGGCAGCCGCGAACCCCAGCCGCAACTGCCTGCATCGACGATTGAGGGCGAAGTTCTTGAGACACCCTAGCTTTGCAGTGCTGTGATAACAGGGGGCTCTGTTCGCATCGCATCGGTTCCGCGCGAGAACTTCGCTCGAAAAAAGTGTCCTTCTAGCTCGCCGCCGCTAAAGTTCCAACATCACTTCATCGATATAGCACCAACCCCATGACTCCCCTGGTTCGATGGAGCGCATCACAGGGTCTCCGGTCGCGTGGAAGTGCTTTGTCGCATGTTTTCCCACCGAAGAGTCGCAGCAGCCGACGTGACCGCACTCCAGGCACATGCGCAAGTGAACCCAGGTCATGCCAAGCTTCAGACACTCTTCGCATCCTCGCGTGTGCGGTTTCACATTCTTAATGAGCCCGAGATGGGTGCAAATTGGCATGACCGCAGTCTACGGCTAACTGAGACTTTGTGGCGACTACTACGCCGTAATACCTAGCTGGAGGCACAACCTTCCGCGACCGTCTGTCTGACCGAAGTAGTCCTTGGCGCGAGAAGCTTGAAGCCTATTCCTCTCGCAGAGCCCGCATGGGATTGATCGTAGTCGCCCGCCATGCCGGTACCGCGCATGCGATCGCGGCGACGAGCATGAGGACGCAACCCACGACGATGAGTGTCACCGGGTTGCGCGAACTGCCGCCTACCAGATTGCCCATCCAATGTGCCATAACGATTGAAATCGCCAATCCAGCCGCGGCTCCGACGGCAACCATCGTCAGAGATGACCCCAGCACAAGCCGTACAACGTTGGCGCGCGTTGCTCCCAGCGCCATGCGCAGACCCAGTTCCTGGGTCCGGCGGGCAGCGGCGTATGAGACGACGCTGTAAAGACCTGCGGCTGCAAGGGTCAACGCGAGCAACGCGAAGACGGTGAAGAGGCTCGCAAGGAAGCGCTCATTCCCCCATGCGAAGTTGTCGAGGGCCCACGTTAAGGGGTGCTGCTCACTGGTAAAGAGGTCCGGATTGAGTTTGTGCAGGCGCATTCCAATAGTGCGCATCGCCACGTCTGGATCAGATTGCGCACGGCCGATCAAGGACATCTGCGGCGCCATCACCAACGTGTACGGCACAAAGATAGCGGGGCGAACCGGACGCGTGAGTCCATCATTGAGTGCATCGTCGACGACGCCGATGATCTGCATCCATCCACCGGGATCCTCAGCGGAGACGAAGCCGGGGGGATTTATCTTCATCGCAGGACTGCGCACGCTCTGGCCGATAGGGTCGACCCCACCCAGGAACTGTCTCACAAAAGCCCGGTTCACCAGCGCCATATGTGCGGCGCGCGCTGTTTCCTGCTCGGTGAAAATGCGCCCGCTCAGCAGAGGGATATGCAACGTAGTAAAGATTTCGGGGCTGACGAGCATCAGCCCTGCTTCTGCGTCGGTAAGATTCGGCTGGCTGGAAAGCTCGACTTTTCCGCGAAAGCTACCTAAGGGCGGAAACCATGTTGTTGAGATTGAAACCCCGGTCACTCCGGGTGTCTCCGAGGCAGACCGCCGCAGCGATTCCTGTAGATTTGCGCGTTCCTGCCATGTTTTCGCGGAATTTTTCGGCAACGTGATGTTCTCAGTAAAGACGTGATCAGGGTCGAATCCCAGCGGCGTGTGATAGAGCTTCAGAAATCCGCGAATGGCGGTTCCCGCCGTCGCCAGCAGCAACATCGTCAAGGCGACCTGGCCAGCGATGAGAATGCGGTGCGTACTCTGACCCTGTGCCTTGCCGGTCAACCTTGAGCTGCCCGCCTGCATAATCTGGCCGAGTTGCGGGCCCGTCTGTGGCCGTGAGAGCTGCCATGCAGGTGAAATGCCAAAGAGAATACCCGTCAGCAGCGCCAGCGCAGTGGAGAAGATCAACACTGTCGCATTTACGTGAATGCCGGCAGACGCTTCATGCGGGAACGAGAACGTCGGGAGATACGCAGCGATGATATCGACTCCGCGGTACGCGAGCAGTACGCCCAACCCCGCGCCGATCAACGAAAGCAACACAGACTCTGTCAGCAGCTGGCGAATGAGACGGCTGCGCGCCGCTCCGATGGACGACCTCACTGCGAATTCATGTTGACGAGCGGTCCCCCGGGCTAACAGCAGGATCGACACGTTTGCACAGCCGATAAGTAACAACAGCAGCACTGCGGAAAACAAAAAGATGAGCGCGCCCTGGAATCGACCGAGAACTTCCTCATTTAGGGTGACAATGGCGACCTTCGTGTGCTGAGGAAAGTTATTCGTGTCCTGCTGCGCGAGGTGATTTACGACCGGCTGTAACTCAGCCGCGAGTGCTGCATGAGTGACGCCGGGCTTCAGCTTCAAGAAGACCATGTAGTAGTAATGCGGATCTGGATTCGGCCCGGCGATGAGATAGACATCGCTATCGCCCCATGTGAACCGCGGCGGGGCGACTCCGATGACTGTATAAGTCACATGATCGAGTTCGATCGTTTTGCCCAATACATCAGGATTCGCACCGTATTGTTTCTTCCAGAAGAGATAGCTCAACACCGCGACCGGAGTGGGGTTCCCATTCGGTGCATCCATGGTTGTGAAGCCCCGGCCCAATAACATCGGCACGCCCATGAAGCTAAACAGGTTCGGGGAGTACAAGCCGCTAGCCACTGAAATTGGAAATTGATCGCCGGTCAACGCTTGGCTGCGTTGGTCCTGTGTGAACACTTCATCAATCGCGTTCAGTTGCTTGATGTCTGGTAGAGTGCTGTCGTTCACAGCCAGGAGAGGTGACCGCGAGTCTTTACCGCGCAGTTCAACATGCACCATGCGGTCGGCGTCTTTGTATGGATAGGGATCCAGCAATACCGCGCGGATGACGCTGAACACCGCTGTAGTGGCACCTATCCCTAACGCGAGGGAAACAATGGTGACTGCGGCAAATCCTGGATTCTTGATCAGGAGACGTAGCGCGTAACGAATATCCTGGAGGAGACTCTGCATGGTGCACCTCTGTACCACTGATACAGCCGGGCCCGACTATCTGGTGCGTGCGCGATTCACCGTCGTTGTTACTGATTGTGCGCAAGCCGACATCCAAACTACGTTCCCGGCCGAGCGCTGTTTTTCCAATAACATGCGCCGTTTGACGCATGGCAGTCCAACTTGGGGATCATCCATTTTCGAAAAATGTGTTCGAGAACGGACAGCCACAGGTTTCCTGGAGCGCGTTATGAATAACACTTACGGATGCTCGAGCAGTTGAGTTCCGCCAACCTCCGCATGTAAACGCCCGATTAGCAGACTCGCCGAGCAAACGAGTAGAGTTGCCGCGGAGGCGAACATGATGAATCTTGATGAGGCGACGAAGGTTAAGGCCAGAACTTACACGAACTGTTTGCTGCTGCTGATTGTCATCCTTCTTCTGGGGATTGCCGTCCGTCGCTTCCTAGTACCGCAAACAGCTCAGGCGCAGTCCACATCTTCGGACCCTTTTTACATCGAACCGGGGACGTTTACGTTGCGTGCACCAGATGGCAGCCGACGGGTATTAGGGAAGGTGG
>DATMOZ010000007.1:0-34375 GCA_035567995.1 Acidobacteriaceae bacterium | reverse complement strand
GCAGATGAAGAGCGCAGCTGCTGTGGCCGCTCTTGCAGTTATTCTGGGTGCGGGTTCCTACGCTGGATTCATGCAGTTCCATCATGACAGCGAGTCTCAGTCCATCTCCGCCACGGTGAATGACCTCCAGATTCTTGACCATAATGATCAGGTGATCAGCCAGCTCGACGTTCTGGACGACGGAACCGATGGCCCGGACACCTCACAGAACTGAATTATTTTTCGCTGCAAGCGGCGGCGAAGCATATTTTGACACCTGAAGAAGTCATGCTGACCTCTCTACAATCCGCGGGAAGGCCCCGCCGCGCGCTGACCGTCGCGCTGGCGATGTTGCTTGCCCTGCCGGCTCTCGCCGCGCCCCCAGGGCCCCCGCCGCGCAGCAACGGCGGCGGATCGCGCCCGCCCGCCGGAGGAGGTCAGCACACCGGTCAGGCCCGACCACCGCAGCCCCAGCAGCCCCACCTCGGCGAGTGGATGCAGAACCATCAGCACCTTTCGCCGCAGGATCAGGAACGCGCGCTGCAAAACGAAAAGGGCTTTAGAAGTCTTCCTCCCCAGCAGCAGCAGCGGCTCGCCAACCGCTTGCATGACCTGAACAATCTGCCGCCCGATGCCCGTCAGCGGGTCCTGAACCGCACCGAAGCCCTCGAGCGCCTGTCTCCTCAACAGCGCCAACAGGTACGCGGCGCCATGCAGAGCATGGCTACCCTCCCCGCAGATCGTCAGCGCGTCGTTGGTCAGGCCTTCCGCGAACTAAGAAACGTGCCTCCCGACCAGCGCGAAGCAATTCTCAATGGTGGAAGATACCGCGGCCAGATGAGCGATCAGGAGCGCAGCGTTCTCAACGGCCTGTTCCAGGTCCAGCCCATCCTGCCGTCCAGCCACGATGATCAAGGCCACCACGGCCCACAGGAATAAGTCGCCAGCCAGTACCGGCCGCCAAGCTAGTTCCTGAAAAAGTTCTTCGCGAGAAACAACACATTCGCGGGCCGCTCGGCCAGCCGCCGCATGAAATACGGATACCACTCATGCCCAAACGGAACGTAGCACCGCACGCGAAATCCCTCTTCGACCAGCGACCGCTGCAGATCGCGCCGTACCCCGTGCAGCATCTGAAACTCGAATGTCTCGTGTCCGATTCCCTGCTGCTCCACGAACTTCTTCGTCTCGACAATGATCGCTTCATCGTGCGTCGCGATGCCGTGATACACCCCTGACGTCAACAGCAGCCTTGTCAGCTTCAGGTAGTTCGCGTCCACATCTTCCTTCTTCGGAAAAGCCTTGTCTGGCGGCTCCTTATACGCCCCTTTGCAAAGCCGAATGCGGATCCGGTCCCGCAGCAGCGTCTTGATGTCCTCTTCGCTGCGATACAGATACGCCTGGATGACCGCGCCAACCCTGCCATCATTCCCTTGCGCGTTGTGAATGCTGCGCACCATGTCCAGCGTCGCCTGCGTATATGGAGTGCCCTCCATGTCCACACGAACGAAACTCCCCGTGCGGTTCGCGTGTTCGGTCAGCGCAGCGACGATGGAAGTCGCCAGCAGCGGATCGACATCCATCCCCATCTGCGTCAACTTCACTGAAATATTCGCGTCCAGTCCGCGTTTCTCAATCGCATCGAGCAGCAGGTGATAGATCTCCGCCGAACGCTGCGCCTCTTCCGCGTTCATGACACTTTCGCCCAGGCTGTCCAGCGTGGCGGAGATGCCCGCGCGATTCAGTTCCTCGCACGCCGTGAGGACATCTTCGATCTCCATGCCCGCAACAAAGCGGCTGGACATCTTGCGCCCAATACTGGACTGTTCGGCAAATCGGCGAAGGGGGCGGTTTTCTGACAAGGCGATAAAAGCAGATCGAAGCACTCAGGGTGACCTTTAAAGGGGTGGCGAACGAGATAGTTTACATGCCGCGCGAAACCCCCGGCTATCGACTCATTTTGTTTCTTGTGTTGCACACAACCGACAGTTGTAAATCCTTCAGCGTAGTGTTCTTCTGAGGGGACTATCCCTCCCGCGCCATTACTTTTTGCACAACTTTCATGCGCAACCTCTTTACTAAAGAGGCATCTTAGTATTAAAGAATATTAATTAGCTAAAGAACGTGCGCTCGAGCCACGTCGCTTTTTCCCCGAGGGCATCAGTATGGTCAGCAAGTGCGCTAATCCAGTCTGCGACAAGCAGCTCCACTACCTGCGCGATGGCAGGGTCTACGTCTTCGAAACCTTAACTACTTCTGCCACAGATCTGAAGTCCGCTGAAAGCCACAACGAACATTTCTGGCTCTGCGGCGACTGTGCACGCGACAATTTTCTCGAACATAGCGGCGGCCGCGTTCACGTGGTGCACAAACCCGTGCGCGCGCGTCAGGTAATGCGACATCGCACCGATAGAGCGATGGCTTCCTAGAATCACCCCACGCGACTTCAACCATTTTGAAAAAGAAAGCCGGCCGCAAAGGCCGGCTTCTTTGTTTAGATTTCCAGGCTTTATTTCGATTCCCCTGCCACCGCGTTCCTCGCACCGGGAATGTTGTACGCGCCCGTTAATGAGTTCCAGCGAACCCGCGCGATCTCCTCGAGCATTGTTAGGCCGTCTCTCAGATAACTCATGCGCGAGCGCTCATCGTGCCCCCACGTCACTGGCACTTCCTGCACGCGATAACCCATGCGCAGCGCGATGAACAGAATTTCCGGATCAAATCCCCAGCGCATGATCGTTTGTCGGCTGAAAATCTGGTGTGCCGCTTCGCGCCTGAATGCCTTGAAGCCGCACTGGGTGTCCGCAAATGGAAGCCCCATCACCACACGCGTCACTCCGTTGAACATGCGCCCAAAAAGCTGCCGGTAGAGCGGCTGGTGAATCGTCTGGCGGCTGCGGTCGAGCCAGCGCGATCCAATCGCACAGTCCGCCCCTGCCTCGATTGCCGCGATCAGTAGCTCAGCCTCTTCCATGGGAGCGGACAGGTCGGCGTCCGTGAACAGCACCACTTCGCCCTGCGCATCAAGAATCCCGTTGCGAACGCTGCATCCTTTGCCGCAGTTGTGCGCATTTTCCATCAGCCGCACGCTGTGGCCGCGCGCAGCATATTCCAGCACGATGTCGCGGGTGCGGTCCTGCGACCCGTCATTGACGACGATAACCTCCGCCCGCCGCGGGTGCGTCTGCAGCCACCCCAGCACGCCGTCCAGCGCCACGCGAATGCGCAGGGCCTCGTTGTAGGCGGGGATAATAATGCTGACTTCAGGGCTAAAAGCGGAATCTCTCAATAGGGACTCGAAAAGAAAACCAATCCTGGGTGCCTCATGGATGGCGCTTTGCTAAGGCGCCTTCGCTATCATAACCAATCGCCCCGTTCGCGCACGTACGTTTCGCTTCTTGCTACACTTCCTTCCATGACGCTTGGGATTGAAAATGAACGCTACGCCGCGCCCGCTCCTGCGCCACAGAAACGCAGCAGCAAGGTGTGGTGGCTTGTCGGCGGTGGACTGTTCCTCTTCCTGCTTCTCGGACTTTACGGCTTGCTCTGGATGATGATGCGTGCGACCGGCGAGGATGATGGAGCCATCGCTGGCCTGGGCAGCAACATCGCCGTCATTGACATCGAGGGAGTGATCCTTTCCGCGGATAAGACGAATGAACAGATCGAAAAGTTTGCGCAGGACTCCAGCATCAAAGCCATCATCCTCCACATCGACTCGCCCGGCGGTGCCGCGGCCCCATCGCAGGAGATCTACCACGAAGTCATTCAGGCGCGTGAACGCTACAAGAAACCCATCGTAGCCTCCATCCAGAGTGTGGGAGCCAGCGGCGCATACTACATCGCCTCAGCGACCGACAAAATCTACGCGGATCAGGCCAGCATCGTAGGCTCCATCGGCGTCATCGCCGAGTGGGTGAACTATGGCGACCTGCTTCACTGGGCCAAGCTCAAACCGGAAATTCTCAAGGCTGGCGAACTGAAAGATGCCGGCAATCCGACACGGGAACTGACCCCGGCAGAGCGTGCCTATTTGCAGGAACTGATCGACAACATGCATACCCAGTTCATCAACGACGTAGCCACTGGTCGCAAGTTGCCCGTCGACAGCATCAAGTCCATCGCAAGCGGCCGCGTCTGGACAGGCCAGCAGGCGCTCCCCATGCATTTGATCGACGCCAAAGGAAATTTCCGCGACGCGCTGCTCGATACTGCGAAGCGTGTCGGAATCCGCGGCGAGCCAAAGGTCGTTCGCCCGGCCAAAGCGCGCCACAAACTCCTGGATCTGTTCTCCGCCGACGCATCCGACCTCTTCCCCGACCCAGGAAAGCTCCTGGACCACAACAAAGGATTTTTCTACCTCTGGAAGATGTAGAAAATCCTCCATTCGCGACCCTCTGCTTGTCATCCTGAGGAGGCGCTTTGGGGCCCCATCGCGTAGCGATGGGGTAGGCCGACGAAGGACCTGCTTTTGTTTTCCGCCAATCGCAGGACAACCGCCATCTTTACCAATAGACGTTGTCGGGACGCGTCGTCACAAGCCAGACATCTCCGTGCTCATATTTTTTAAGGGTATGCACGGTACCCCGTAATTAAACCAACGACCAACCCGCCAAGCTGCATCTATAATGGCGACCAAGACTTAGGCGGAGATGGCGCTATGACCAAAGCAGATCTGGTGGAAGAAGTAACCAAGCTCGGTGACCTGACGCGGCGTGATGCTGAGGTGGTCGTCGAAACTATTTTCCAGTCCGTCATCGGCGCGCTTCGCGGCGGCGACAAGATCGAGATCCGCGGCTTCGGCAGCTTCCGCACCCGCCAGCGTAACCCTCGCATCGGACGCAATCCCAAAACGGGAGCAAAAGTCGACGTGCCAGCAAAGCGCGTTCCCTACTTCAAACCCAGCAAGGACCTCCGCGACCTCGTCAACGGTCACGATGAAGTGCCAAAGACCATGGGTAGTGGTGCACCTCCATCTGAATCCTAACCGCGCATCATCCGCGCGCTTAGCGAGCGGAAAGATCTTGCGTTTGCGGAGAATTTGCATTTGAAGTTCTGAGGCAGGCACGGGCTTTAGCCCGTGCACCACCGCCCAAATCGGAGGGGGGCTTTGGCCCCTGAGGCGGACGCACCTCTTGACACCGTCGTTACAATAAAAACAGAGGCCGCGCATCGAGCGCGGCCTTTTCGTCTTCCGGACTTCGGTACTTCAAGACATACCGAAGTCCAGACTTAAAGTCTCCGCATTGAAGACTTTGAGTACTTTCGTGGGGGAGTAGGGGGTCAGTCCGGCGGCGCCGATGCCCAATAGCTTTGCCGTGCAATCACCCGCAGGTTGCTGTGCGCCGGCAACTGCACGCGGATCCCATGCAGCCCCGGCGCAGGCGACGGCGGTTGGAAACTGAGGATGTAGCGGTTGTGCACGTGGTTCGTCAGATTTCCGATCTGTTGATCGAACCCGAACTGTGAATCGAAGCGAACGTACTCCCCGCCCGTCAGGTGCGCGATGGCGGCTGAAGTATTCCGCCGAAATGCCTGGATGGTCATCAGAATCGGCGAGAGCAGATTCGCGCTCGGCCCGGTAGCGTTGTTGCCGCGGAAGCTGTCTTTCAATTCAGTCTTTGAAGGAGAAAAAGCGACGCTGTAGACGACTGTATTCGTTTCACCAACCTGCTGCACTACCTCTTGAATCGCGGCATGACTGCCGTGATCGCGCGTCTCACTGATGAGCAACACCGCACGGCGATACTCCTTCGGCTGCTGGCTCAACAGATGGGTGGCGTACTTCACCGCATCAAGAATCGCGGCACCGCCATCGCCCGCCTGCAGCGATTTCAACGCGTCACTGACGTCAAGCGCTTTGCCGGTGAAATCCTGAATCAATTGCGGCTGCGAATCGAAAGCGACGACCGCGACGCTGCGGTCAACATCGCCGATCAGTGAATCGATCATCGTGTTCAGTCCGCGCAGATTGTTGGTTTGCGCAAACGCTTCACGCCCTGTCTGAATGACAACGGCAAGCGCGAGCGGCTCAAGGTCGGTGTCTTCTTCAAGCCGCGCCGGCTGGATCACTCCGTTGTCGGTGATGACGAAATCTTCGGGCTTCAGTGCGAAGACAGGCTCGCCCTTCTTCGTCTCAACCAGCGTCGGCACCAGCACGAGAGTGGAGCGTGCGCGAATGACATCCTGCGCGCCAGCGGCCGTGGTAAAGAAAAGCAGTATCGCAAGTGAGCGTTGCAGCAGGCGCATTACCCTTGGACGCCGATCACCGACATCATGCGGCCAGTGAAACCTTGCTGAGCACGATGCGAGAAGAACTGCTTCGGGTGGCACGAAGTGCACGCATCGACCACATGGATCGCCTTCTCAGGCACGCCGGCATCAAGCAATTGCCTGCGATTCGCTTCCGGCAGGTCGAGATGCAGACTCGGGCCGATGTTGGAATGTCCGGGCGCGCGCGCCGTGAGAAACAGCAGCGGATATTTCTCGCGGATCGGGTCGGAATCATAGACCTCGCGAAACAGCGAGGATGCGTATTCGAATTGCGATTCGAAGTCAAAGCGCAAATCTTCGCCCACGGCATAGCAGCACTGCCCAATGCCCGGGCCAACCGCCGCCGTCAGATCCTGCGCACGGGTGCCAAACTCCGCGCGCATGCGGCCGATGCCGTTCTCGACGATGCGCGCAAGCGTACCGCGCCAGCCGGCATGAAATGCCGCAACGATGCGCTGCCGCGTATCAGCGACCAGCACGGGAACGCAGTCCGCTGTCTGTATCGCCAGCAGGATTCCCTGCTCGCGGGTCACCATCGCATCACCCTTCAACCCCTCCGCAGGAGGGACGGCGTTGACTTCTCGAATAAGCGAAGAATGAATTTGCTTCAGCGTCACCAGCGACGGGATCTTCCCACTCTTCTCGCCCACGACCGCTCGAATCAACCGCTTCCGGTTCTCCTCAACCTTCGCCCGGTCGTCCGAAGCAGTAAAGCCGAGGTTCAGGTCACGCAAGCGGCTGCCCGGCTGATACACGCTGCTGACACCGCCAAGTCGTGTCGAGAAGCCGTGCAGCAGCCACGGATGCTTCTTCTGCCATGCCGGAATCTGCAATGGCGCAACCTTTACCTCACTCGCCACACGCGGCGCAGGACGACGTGAAACCGGCGGTTGCCGCCGCTTATCAGCTCCCGGTCCGAGTGTCTTGCGCGAGCCGTGCTGAATACCAACCGCCGCGAGTAAGTCATCAATCGCAGCAATGGCTGCGGGGCTTTCCATCTGGATATCAGCAGTTCTAGGGGACATACCCTCTTATTGTAGGGCAGCAAAAACTAAGCCCCGCCTTCCGGCGGGGCTTGTGAGAGGCACTAAAGAAGAGGGTTCTGCGGGGTCGGTTGAAGAGACGTCGGTCTGGATTACTTCGCTAGGATGGGCTTAACTACTGTGGAGTGCCTCTGCTTGTTGAAGGTATAGAGCCTCAATTCGGGAAAAGAGTTGCTTGCTTGCGATTTTGGTCTGCTAACTCCTCTGTCTGCCGCACAAAATCCCGAATTGCATAAGCCCGTAGGCGAATAAAACGCGAATAGCTTCGTCGTCGGGACGAAGCCATTCGCGGCAAACTAATGCATGGATGATAGCAGGCGCTACGCGGCGTTCACCTGTTCGCCTGAGGCAGCGAGCGCGGCCGAATTGACCTTTTTTGCAATCATCGTCAATTTCTTGTCGGCCGCCTTTTCTTCCTCCAGCGTAGCCTCCAGTAATTCGACGACGTCCTCGTGACCGAGTAGCGCCGCCATCTCGCGCACGCCACCGTAGCCGGCCATCTCGTAGTGCTCAACACGTTGTGCAGCCGTAATCAAACCGGCATCGCGAACCTCGCCCTTGTCTGCCTCTTCGAGAAGCTCGCTGCCTTCAGTCAGCAGGCCCTTCATGCCCTCGCATGTCTTGCCTCTGCCTTTAGCACCGATAATCTCGAAGACCTGCTCCAGTCGCTGCACCTGATTCTCGGTCTCGCGCAGGTGGCTTGTAAAGGCGTCGCGCAGATCAGGCGTGGCCGCTGCCTTCGCCAGCTTTGGCAATGCTTTGGTGATTTGCTTTTCTGCTGAATAGAGATCTTTTAGCTCACTTACAAAGAGATCCTGAATTGTTTCTACGCTCATCGTTGTCGCTCCAATCGCTGCGGGGAATGAACTACAGCGATTTAGTACGATGCGAACTTCCCGAGCAGTGTTTTCGCGCAGATCGTCACTGTTGGTCAGGCCACGAAACTTGATCTGGGGGCGCCACTGCGCGAGCCTGGAGACTTTGAGGCGGCACGAAAAAGCGTTGTCATTCCGCAATTCGCGGTGTGAGGGCCAGATCCTACTCGTCGTAATGCAGCAGGCTGAAGACGTCGAGATCCGGGAAGCGCTCCCGACCCTTCAGAAAATCAAGCTCCACAGCGAAAGCCAGACCGGCGATGTCCGCGCCCAGTTGGCGCGAAAGCTTGATCGTCGCTTCCATCGTTCCGCCGGTTGCAAGCAGGTCGTCTACGATTACAACGCGTTGGCCGGGCTCAATAGCGTCAACATGAATCTCCAACGCATCGGTACCGTATTCAAGCTCGTAAGTGACTCGTGCCGTCTTTGCCGGCAGCTTCTTTGGCTTCCGCACCGGCACAAAGCCAGCATTCAGTCGATAAGCCAGCGCAGGCCCAAAGATGAAGCCCCGCGCCTCGATGCCGAGCACGAGATCGATTCCCTTCCCGATGTAGTGCACGGCAAGCGCATCGATCATCTTCGCGAAGCCTGCTTTGTCGCGGAGCAGCGTCGTTACGTCGTAGAAAAGAATCCCCGGCTTTGGAAAATTCGGAACCGTACGGATGAGGTGCTTCAATGGCTCGCAATCAATCGGCGTATTTTCCATGCGTTCTACCAGGCTCCCTCAATTTGAAATGCTTCCAGCGTTGCGGCTTCACTCGCGGGCCGTTCGTCCACAACTACCGCATCTACGCGTGAGCCTCGCGACCCCTGCTTCAATGCAGCCGCTAGCTCTAGCAATTGTTCTTCGTCTCCCGCGGCGAGCACTTCGACGTGACCGGAGTCAGTATTCCGCACCCACCCGCGCAGACCAATTGCGGCCGCCTCGCGATGTACAAACCAGCGAAAGCCAACACCCTGTACGCGGCCCTTGACGATGTAGTGACGAACAGGCATGGACTCTCTAATTTATGCGCGGCTCAGATACGCGCCTTCTGCAGTATCGACGCGAATCTTCTCACCTTCATTAATGAAAGGGGGAACCTGCACCACGAGGCCTGTTTCCATCGTTGCAGGTTTGGTCACTGACGAAGCTGTGGCAGACTTCAGTCCCGGCTCGGTCTGCATAACCGTCATCTCCACCGTCTGCGGCAGATCGATGCCGACCGGAACGCCGTCAAAGAAGGAAACCTTAATTTCGAGATTCGGAATCAAATACTCGACCGCATCGCCAAGAGTGCTGCGCTTCAAATGCGTTTGCTCGAAGTTCTCCATGTTCATGAAGTAGTAGTCGTCGCCATCCGAATAGAGAAACTCCATCGAAATCTCGTCGACGATAACGCGCTCGATCGGGTCGGGTGAGCGGAAGCGATGCTCGAACATAGCTCCGGTGCGCAAATTACGCAGCTTCGCCTGAATGAAAGCGCGGAGGTTGCCGGGGGTGCGATGCTCCACGCTGAAAACAGTGTGCAACTCATTGTTGTGCTTGATGATCATGCCCGGACGCATCTGGGTGGCGGGAATCGCCATACTGAAAAGGCTCCTAACGGTTATCTCTGATTGGGGTAATGCAGGATGGCAAGCGTGCTTGCGGCCCGACTATCGATTGTACCAAGCGGACCCGCTAGTAAGTGACGCTCCGCGACTTGCCGAAAAGGCGCGAGAAGAAACGCCCCACGATATGGACTACGTCCTTGGGCTTTCCTTGGTCCACCGGAACAGGCGCACTATGTCCTGCTGCTTGGGGAGCCGCAGGTGCCGGGGTTGGCGGGGGTGCTTGCGGCGCTGGCTTAGTAATAGCGTCATTTGTATTATCTGAATCCCGTGGTGCCGCTCCCTGACTGTCGAACACAAGGCTTGCAGTGACCTGCGCATGCACTTCTCCGGGCGGCGCGACCGGCTTTGTAGGAGGCGGCGGCACGGGCGTCAGGCCCTGGCTCACTGCGAGCGGAAATTCTTCGGGCTTAGGTTGTTCGTCCGGCGGACAGCCACATGGGTAGGGCTCGTGGTCGACCACTTCATGCAGGTCGCCATGTTCGAACATCACCCGTTGCCCTCCCTCGACGCGGTACAGCCCGTCGCCGATCTGCGGACTGACCGACACGTATGGCGCGTCGCTGCTGCCGTGATTTTCAACGCATGTATCGCCTCGCGCATTCACGCGAACGCGTACGTCTGATGTTCCTGGAGCGGAGATCATGATTCTGAGATCGGGCGTCTGCACGACGTCGGAAGTCACCGCGTTCGACATCGTATGGCGCGTCTCAACCGCTCCACGGTCGAGCGAAAGCATGATCGACTCACCGGACTTCGTCAGCTGAACACTCGTGGTCGCGCAGACGTTGACCGTTCCTCCACGGGTCAGCTTGATGTGGGTCGTTTTATTCGCTGCCGTGACCGTCGAGCCGTTGCCTACGGCCATGTCGCCCTCGTCCACCGAGACAGCACCAGAAAATTTCACGTTGCGCGCGTCCGCAAGCGCGACGCGACCGACCGGGTTCTGCTGTGGGTTCAGCTGCCCGCTCTGCTGCGCGGCCGCCGGCAGCGTAAGCAACAATGCAAATAGAGATAAGGGACGCACGTCTACATCTTAAGGAAATTTGCTATCAGACGCTTGCCATCTTCGGTCAAGATGCTTTCCGGATGAAACTGCACGCCTTCCATCGGAAGCTCCCGGTGTCGCAATCCCATGATTGTTCCATCTTCTGACCGCGCTGTTATTGCGAGGTCAGACGGCAGAGACTCCTCCTCCACAATCAAGGAGTGGTACCGCGTGCACGTCATCGGCGACTGAATTCCTTCGAACACGCCTTTGCTGTCGTGCGTCACGATGCTCGTCTTGCCGTGCATCAGCTTCTCAGCGCGTATCACTTTACCGCCGAACGCCTCTCCAATCGCCTGGTGTCCCAGGCAGACACCCAGCACGGGTATGCGGGAGCCGCGCGCGGCAAGTTCCACTACCAGTGGAACCAGCACACCGGCATCCTGCGGAGTGCACGGCCCTGGGGAGAGCACAATGCGCTCTGGCTGCATCGCGATAATCTCATCAACCGTCAGCTCGTCATTGCGGCGAATCACCATCTCCGCACCTAGTTCCCCCATGTATTGCACCAGGTTGTAGGTGAAGGAGTCGTAATTGTCGAGGACGAAGACCATAAGCGATACAACCAGTGTATCGCCGCGAAAGGAAACTGCCCTGGATTAGGAATTCCGCGCCCTCTCCACAGCTCGGACAACTGCCTGCGCCTTGTTCACACACTCTTCAAACTCTTTTTCCGGCACTGAGTCCGCCACGATTCCTGCGCCCGCTTGGATGTATCCGCGTTTGCCGTCCACTAACATGCTGCGAATCGCAATGCAGGAATTCAGATTGCCTGAGAAATCCGCATACAACACGCTGCCGCCGTAGAGCCCACGACGTGCCGGCTCAAGCTCTTCAATAATCTCCATCGCGCGCACTTTCGGCGCGCCGCTCAACGTTCCTGCGGGGAAGCACGCGCGCAGCGCATCTACAGCGCTCAATTCCTTGCGCAACTTGCCTTCAATCGCGCTCACCAGATGCATCACATGCGAATAGCGTTCCACCGCCATCTGCTCGCGCACCTTCACTGAACCGTATTCAGAAACGCGGCCAACATCGTTGCGACCAAGGTCGACGAGCATCACGTGCTCCGCTACCTCTTTCTCATCACCGCGCATTTCTTCGGCGAGCCGCGCGTCCTCCACTTCATCTGCCGACCGCGGCCGCGTGCCGGCAATAGGACGATACTCAATCTTGCTGCCCCCCTCCGCTGACGTCACTCGCACGAGCATCTCCGGCGACGAGCCGACAATGTGCGTCTTGCCCATGCGCAGGTAATACAAATAAGGGGACGGATTCACGATGCGCAGCGCGCGATACACGGCGAACGGATCGACGCCTGGCTCCACATCGAAACGCTGCGATAGCACTACCTGAAATGCGTCTCCCGCAGTGATGTAGTCTTTGATCTTTTCGACCGCGGACAAAAAGTCGGGCTTGCGCGTGCGATGAATCACCTTCAGCGGGCCGTGCGTTTTTGCCCGCTGCTGTTTTGGCAGGGGCATGGCGAGTCGTTTCTCGAGCATCTTGATCCGCTGTACCGCATTGGAGTAAGCCGCCGATACTTTCGTCTCGCGAACATCTGCAGACGCAATCAGCAGTATTTCTTTCTTTACGTGATCGAACGCAAGTACCGTATCGAAAAACATCAGCACCGCATCGGGAATCGCGATCTCATCCTTCGCCTGTGTGGGCAGGTTTTCGATCAGCCGCACGGCGTCGTACGCGAAGTAGCCCACCGCACCTGCTGTGAAGGGAGGGAGGCCCGCGAGTCGCGCAGGCGTATGCCCCCCGAGCGCATCTTTCAACACAGCAAAGGCATCTCCTGTGAATCTGCGCTCGCTCTTCCCTTCAAGGACTTCGATCTCGCGCCCCCGCGCGATGATTTTTCGATATGGGCGGATCCCGATGAAGGTATAGCGGCCGATCTTCTCCCCACCCTCGACTGACTCGAGCAGGAACGCCTCGGGCTCGTCCGCCGCCACGCGCAAAAATGCCGACACCGGCGTCTCCAGGTCGGCGGTCAATGTCGCATATACGGGAATCAGCGTGTGCGATGCGGCGAGCTTTGCGAACTCGTCGGGCTCGGGAAAGTAGGTCACCCAGCCATAGTAACCGCGAGTGCACCTCGAGAACGCACGATCGTCTCTCCCCGTCACCGCGCTGAATTGCACCGGCGCCCATCTTCCTTGAGCACGTTCGCGCTCGATCTTTCCGGTTTGACAACTGTCACTCGGTTGTTGGCGAATTCAGTTCGAATTCACAATCGCACGCTTGCACGGTTGATTTTCAGACGCCTATACTCGATGAGTTTGGGCGGTCGCGACATCAAATCGATGTGACGCTCCGCCCCAGAACTGGAGTGTGTGATGGCAAGTTCGTTAACTCTCGAGCAGGAAATTAATCCTTGGCAGGCACAAGCTGCTCGATTTGATTTCGCGGCAAACAAACTGAACCTGGACGAGGGACTTTGGAAAGTACTGAGTCAGCCGACTCGCGAAGTGATCGTGCATATCCCCATTGCAATGGACAACGGAAAGATTGAGGTCTTTACTGGCTTCCGCGTGCAGCACTCCATCGCACGCGGTCCGGCGAAGGGTGGCATCCGCTATGCGCCCGATGTCACGCTCGACGAGGTGCGCGCTCTCGCAAGCTGGATGACCTGGAAGTGTGCGGTCGTCAATATTCCTTTCGGTGGAGCAAAGGGCGGAGTCATTCTTGATCCGAAGAAGCTTTCACTCGGAGAACTGGAGCGCGTCACGCGCCGCTACACCGCCGAGCTTATCGAATTTCTCGGGCCTGAGAAGGACGTGCCCGCGCCTGATATGGGCACCAACGAGCAGGTGATGGCATGGATCATGGATACCTATTCCATGCACATGCGCCAGACCGTCACAGCTGTCGTGACTGGAAAGCCGCTGAACATCGGAGGATCCCGCGGACGTCGTGAAGCCACCGGCCGCGGCATCGGAGTCGTCTGCGATGAAGCTCTCAAGCACTTGGACATGGAGCGCGAAGGCTGCCGCGTCATCGTGCAGGGATTCGGCAACGTGGGCTCGAACGCTGCGCAGTTGATGGCGCAAAAGGGCTACAAAATTATCGGCATCGCCGAATTCGACGGCGGTCTCTATAACCCCAACGGAATTGACATCGATGCGTTGATCGAGCATCGTCGGCGAAACGGCAGTATCGTCGGCTTCAAGGGCGCCGAGCCAGCGGATCCTCAGGATTTGATTCTGAAACCGTGCGAGATATTGATTCCCGCCGCAACAGAAAATGTCATCACCAGCCGAAACGCCGACCGCATCCAGGCGAAGATCATTTGCGAAGGTGCCAATGGTCCCACCACCGCGGTCGCGGACGAAATCCTGAACGACAAGAAGATATTCATCATTCCAGACATCCTCGCAAACGCCGGGGGAGTAACCGCGAGTTACTTCGAGTGGGTACAGGACCGTCAGGGTTATTTCTGGAAAGAGTCTGTCGTAAACGAGCAGCTGGAGCGCATTTTGTCAGAGAGTTTTGACGATGTGGTTCGCTACGCTGAGGCGCACTCTGTAAACAACCGCATTGCCGCCTACATGCTCGCCATCGATCGCGTCGCATTCACTATCAAACAACGCGGCATCTACGCGTAACAGTCAGCGGCAAAACAATTAAAGGCCCGCGATTTACTCGCGGGCCTTAATCACGTGTGACGACTAACGGTATGGTTCGCGACCGACTTGCAGCCTTTTATCGCCGGTGGCTATTTGCCTTCGCCGTGGGTCGTGATCTTCACATCAATGTTGCCGCGCGTTGCATTTGAGTACGGACACACCTTGTGCGCGTCCGCCACCAGCTTCTCCGCGGCGCTTTGGTTCAGTCCGCTGACCGTCACATCCAGCGCGACGCTCAAACCGAAACCAGCAGTTCCGTTCGGCCCGATGCCGACCTCAGCCTTCACCGTGACGTCCCCCGGTGTCAGCTTCTGCAATCTCGCCTGGTACAGCGCGGCACTCGCAAAGCAAGCCGCATAGCCGCCGCCAAACATCTGCTCAGGATTTGTGCCCGTGCCACCGGAGCCACCCAACTCCTTCGGCTGTGCAAGATTGAGGCTCAGCGCTCCGTCTGAGCTTTCGACATGTCCGGCGCGGCCTCCAGTGGCCGTCGCAACCGCGGTATACAAAGTTTCCATTAGCATCGCCTTTCGTCCGACCAATCCATGCTACCCGACGTCGGTCAGCCGTTCTCATCGTCGCTGCTGCTAGTGCATAATGCAGGGGTAGCACACGCCTGTGAACCTGCCCAACTCCATCACGATGAGCCGCATCTTCTGCGTGCCGCTGTTGATTTGGATGCTCTCTCCTTCCTTTCCCGCGAAGATAGTCGGCGGCGAAGTTGAGGTGGCCGCTTCACTGCTCTTCATTCTTGCGTCCATCACCGACGGCATCGATGGCTACCTCGCGCGCAGCCGCGGCCTGATCACCACCATGGGCACGCTGCTCGATCCCTTGGCTGACAAGCTGATGGTTACTGGAGCTTACGTAGCCTTGGTGCAGTTCAATCCCCGCATCGTTCCCGCCTGGATCGCGGTGCTGGTCATCGGCCGGGAATTCCTCGTAAGTGGCTTGCGTTCCATCGCCGCATCAGAGGGCTTCGCCATCGAGGCCAGTGAACTAGGCAAGCTGAAAATGATCACGCAGATCGTTTCGGTTGTGGCCGCGTTGCTCGATCATCGCTGGTATCAGTGGAATTTTGGCGGGTTCATCGTGCCAGTCCACCTGATCGCAGTGATGGCGATTTACTTTATGGCCGCCGTCTCGATCATCTCTGCGGTCGACTATTTCACCGCCTTTTGGCGCAAGATCGACCACGCATCCACGCGGCGTCGAAATAAACCCACCGTGTTGAGCAAAGGCCGTGATGTCCTGGGCCGCAGGAAACGGCCTGCGTCGGCGGGAGAATCAGCAGGACAATAGTTGATTGAGTCGTCGAAATAGAAACGCCCCGGCAACTGCCGGGGCGTTTCTCCGCATTCAACCTCTTCAGGCCTGTGCAGCGTTGGCTGTCTGCGCAGCCGTCCTTGTCTGCCGATGTACGAAGTGGTACGGCGGCCACGGGCCTGACAACTGCATGCGGCAATCGCGCAACAGTGCAGTCGCGCTTGAGTATTTGTTTTGATATTTCTCGACGCACTTCTGATCGACAAGATGGGCAATATCCAGCAGCATCTTGCCCTGATCGGTGCGGCGGCAGCTGATCTCTTCTTCCAAGGGAGAAAAGATGCGATGCATCTGCACGCTCAACGCCCGCGCCTTGGTCTGGCGCTCACGCTGTCGCGTCGCGTTTTCACGCAGGCTCGAGAGGTATTCCTTGCCGACAGAGTCATCGGCAATCGTCTTCTCATGCCCTGGGCAGCAGTCATCAACGACTACCTTCAGATGCATTTCTGCCTTGCCACGCAGGCGCTCAACGTTCGCGAGAAACTGACGCTGATTCGACCTGACTGAACGTCTTAGTGCCTCGTCATCATGAAAGATAGTACCGAAGCGAAACGGAAGTACCGTACCCCGCTTAAAGCAATCGCCTACCACGCGAGCGTGGTCGACTGCGGCTTTCTGATCGAGCGTGTCCGGTGGAAGATGTTCACTGACGATGATGGCAAGATCACTTGCCGGGTAGAGGAACACTTGATTTCCGAGAATCCCTGCAACAGATTCAAAAGGTACGGGTTTGCGGTGGTGGAGAACTTCGGGGAACGCGTTCTTATCGGCGATACAGTAGGCATACCATGCCATAAATGATTGCTCCGTCACGCTGGCGGCGCAGTAGCCGTCAGTTTTGGTTTTGAAGTTAGGTCAACGTGACTACTTTTTGTAACTTGGCCTCGCAGCAAGTTCTGGCACGAACGCACAGGGCGTACTGCACCGAACGCGAGCCGATGATAAGCCCGTTAATGAACATTGTGCAACTGGCTGACGGATTTGGGGTCTTCAGGGCGACTTTCAGACCGAATACTGCATGGCCTGATGAACCGTAGAACCCTACCGGACCCTGAAAATAAGCAACGCGATGGCGGCGAGGATCGCCAGCAGCAACGCCAGACCAACCGCCAGCACGATTCGCAGCTGTCCGCTCAACTTACGAACATCGGCCTCCAGCTTTTCCCAATCGTTGGAAATATCAGCCAACCGGTTGGATATCCGAGCCGAGGAGTCCTCAAGCCTTGCGAGGCGTATCTGCTGGTCTTTTAAGCTACTTTCGAGCGTCGCGCTGCCTTCAGCCTGCACCGTGCTCAGCTCCGCGATCGACTGCTGCAGCTCGTCGAGCGACTGTGCCCCTATGGTGCGATTGGCGCCCACGTAGCGCTCAAGCAGCGGAGTAAGCACCGCAAGGCGCCCAAGCAGCTCCGTGAACGTGATCAAAAGACCCATCGTAGGTTTAGTTACTCATAGCGTTCAAGTCGTACAAACCGGGTCTACTTGCGCACGACTTTGGCAGCCTTTTTCGTCGCCTTCGCCGGCACCTTCTCTGAAACTGCACCAACCTTTGCCACGATCGCTTTCAACGGTGTCGCCCTTGGCGCACCCTGGCCTACAGCTTCCGCACGCTGCTTCAGAGCGTGCAAGGCGACGCGGTACATTTCCTCTTTTGGGGCTGGTTTCCCGGTCCACAGCTGGAATTGCTCCGCGCCCTGGTTCACGAACATTTCAAGCCCCGTGATCGTCTGGATGCCCCTTGCGCGCGCCATCTGCAGCAAAGGAGTGTCGAGCGGGCTGTATACCGCGTCGAAAACGTACTTTGCGTTCAGTTCCTCAGGTTCCAGCCAGCTCTGCTGTTTCTGTCCTGTCATGCCAACTGGAGTCGTGTTGATAATCACGTCGAACTGTGTCTTTGCCAGCAGCTCACGTCGAATGGTCTTCGCGCCCGAGGACCGCGCCAACCCCTGCGCCTTCTGCGGCGTGCGGTTCAGAACGTAAACGTCAGCCCCGCGCTCCAGCAGCCCATAGACGGCCGCACGACCCGTACCGCCGACGCCTAGCACCAGCACCTTCGCCTTGCGCAACTCCAGCCGCGTTTCGAGCGGGCGAACGATTCCCGCCACGTCAGTGTTGAACCCGATCAGCTTGCCATCCTGCGCGCGAACCACAGTGTTGCAGGCGCCGATTTTTTCCGTCATCGCGTCGGTGCGATCAAGGTGTTTCAGTATGTCGACCTTGAACGGCATCGTCACGCTGAATCCGTGTATAGGGATCTCATTCACCAGGTTCAGCAAATCGCTCAGCTTATTCGTCTGTAGCGCAAGATAAACAGCGTTCACCGTCTCGCGCCGAAACGCGGTGTTCAGCATGATCGGCGAAAGCGAATGCCGTACCGGATTCCCAGCCACGCCATACACGCGTGTTGCCGCGTCCACCTGATCGATGCGGTATGTCTCGTGCAAGGTGCGCGCAGCAATCTGTCCTGGCGCCGTCTCTTCCCCCACGCTCGCGGCGGCGAACGTAAATAGCGATCCGGCGCGCACTCCAAGCACGCGGCTGATGATCCCGTAATCGCCCATGCAGACGCCGATCACGCTGGCGGCATCGCGCGTGCGTTCGAGAAAACGGATCATCGTGACGTTGTCTGACAGCGACTTCGCCGTCGTCACGATCTTGTAGAAATCCGGCGCAAAGGGAACCATCCGCTCGTAAATCTTGTCCAGATCGCGCGTCGCTTCAAAATCGTGATACGAAATGATTAGCGCGACCTGTTCCTGCAGCTTCTCCATCTCAGCTTTTTTCATCGCCTCGGCGGATTGCAGTTCCAAGTCGACAATGTGGAAGCCCGACTGCGCTGCCTTTTGCAACACTTCGAGCTCGGCCGCCAGATTGCCGCTGAAACGACCGCCATGCGTCTTGCGACGGCACGTCGCAATGGCGGTCACTTCGCTGTGTTCGCTGAGAAATTCCTTCAGCCGGGGCAACGCCGCCAACGGCTTTTCTAAGTAATCTAAGCGAAACTCAACAAAGGGGTTATCACGGACCGCGCTTTCTGCTTTCTCAACCATCTCGGCGGCCGTGTCGCCGATGATAGCCACGCAGACCTTACCCATTCGGGAACGCAGGTACTGCGGCGGTACTTTAGTTGGGATCACGTTCATGGGAGCAATTGCGGATATTACAGCCGTAGCCGGGTAGATGCAAATTGGCGGGTGTGCTTTTGACGCGCGCGCACCTGATTAGGACGCAGTTTCTCGTACTGTAAATCGCGTAAGGTCGCGAGGCTGGATGCGACGCCGCCTCTCAAGCGGCTTGGTTCTCAGGCTCATGATCGCTTCCAACGGGGTCGAGGCCAGATGGCCCACGCTTTCTCCAGTCAGAACTGTCCTCCTCTGGCAACGCCATCCGAAGGCGTCGCGTCTGAATCGTGGGCCCCGAAGAAATCCAGGGAGGCTTCTTCAACACATGCTCGCTGTTGCGCTGAGGACATTTCATATTGCAGTCGTCACGCTTTGCGCATGTACGACTCTGATCGCATGTGAGAAACAAGAGCAACGCCAAGCCGCAGCACCGCAAGCGCCCGCCACAAAGCCGGCTCCGCCGACTCCCATTCAGGAAAAGAAGCAGGAACTCGGCGGCACAACCTGGGATCCACAATGGGACCAGATCGTCGAGCAGGCTCTTCCGCCGGAGATGCTCTCCACCCGCGTTCCCCGCGATGTCCGCCGCTTCTGCCCGCGCTTTTACGAAATGGCGGAGGCAGACAAGCGCGCCTTCTGGGCGTATTTCTTCCAGGCGCTCGCCGGCGCGGAGGCAGGTCTTGATCCGAAAACCCGCGTGCGCCACACCGAGCCCGAAGTGGCAAAGCGCGACCCCGTGACCGGCATCGCTGTACGCAGTGAAGGCTTATTGCAACTCGCGTACCAGGATCAGGAGCGGTACAACTGCGACTTCGACTGGCAAGCGGATCGCACGCTCAAGCCAAACGACCCGGCAAAAACGATTCTCCAGCCGAAAAACAATCTCACCTGCGGCATAAAAATTCTCGCCAATCAGATCATCGTTCAACACAAGCCCTTGCTTGCACAATCTGGTTATTGGTCTACTTTGCGGCCGGGCGGCGACAGCTACCGCGTTTTCGCCAAGCAGATGACCAACCCGCCGACGCCGTGCGGCCTGGACGCAAAATTATCCGCCCATCATCATGCCGCACGCACGTCCAGTACCCGCTGAGCGCACACACGGGCCCGGCGAAGACGGATGACCCGCCCCCATTTGCTGCGAGACGCGCCACAGGCTACCCTCAAGGGGCTAAGTTCTGATGACTCTGAAAGCGGATTGAATGACCAAAATGCAATTCCTCATGCTTTTGCCCACCCTGATAACTGGATTCACTGCCCTTGCCGCAACCGTCCCTGCCACGGAGACTGCGCCGGATTCCACCCACGCATGGGCGAACAAAATGGACGCTGCTGCCCTGGAGCGTTGGGCCAAAGCACATATCGAATCAGAGCAAAAGCAGATCGCTGACCTGCTCGCCGTTAAAGGCACACGCACCGTCGAAAACACACTGGTCCCCTTTGACCGCGCGTCGGCCGACCTGACCATCGCTGGCAATCAAAGCTTCCTCATGAACGCGCTGCATCCTGACAAAGCAGTCCGCGATAAGGCCGAGGCGATGACGCAGGCCGTGCAGCAGGCGGGAACTGCCCTGGCACTGAATCACGATGTGTACCAGGCGCTCTCAGCTGTCGATGTCTCCAAGGCCAACCCGGAAACGCAGCACTTGATGGAGCGCACGCTGCTGCAATATCGCCTCGCCGGTGTAGACAAAGATGAAGCGACGCGCAATCGCATCCGAGAGTTGCAGGACAAGCAGACCGCACTCAGTCTGCAGTTCGCGCGCAACATTCAGGAGCATGTCAACACCGTCCAGGTGAAAGACGTGAGCGAACTCGCGGGGCTGCCCGATGACTACATCGCTCGCGTTTCAAAAAATAAAGCGGCAGACGGAACCATCACACTCACGACGGATCAACCGGACTACGGCCCGGTCATGACCTTCGCAAAGAACGAAGATCTGCGCCATCGCATGTTCCTCGCGTATGCGACCCGCGCATATCCCGCGAACAAGCAGGTGCTCACCGAACTGCTTCAAGTCCGGCAGGAAATCGCCAGCACACTCGGCTACAAGACCTGGGCAGACCTCAGCATTGCCGACAAAATGATGGGCTCCGTCGGCCGCCTCAGCGTGTTTCTTCAGGAACTGGACGAAGTATCAAAAGCGGGCGCTGCGAAGGAATACGCCATGGTGCTGGCCAATGCGCAAAAGCAGCAGCCCGGGCTGACGAAGATCGACATGGCCGGCAGCTCCTATTGGGGCGAACAATTCCGCCGCGCTGCATTCGACTTCGACTCACAGTCCGTGCGCCCGTATTTTCCATACGAACGCGTTCAGCAAGGCGTGCTGGATACCGCTTCAAAACTGTTCCATGTCGAATTCAAGCAGGCGCATGGTGTTGAGACCTGGGACCCATCCGTAACTGTCTGGGACGTGATCGACCAGGGCAAGCGCGTCGGCCGCTTCTACCTCGACATGCATCCGCGCGAAGGCAAGGACAAGTGGTTCTCTGAATCCGGCGTCGTCCCCGGCATTCTTGGAGTGCAGATGCCCGAAGCCGCGCTAATTTGTAATTTCAGCGGCGGCAATCCTGACGATCCCGGCCTGATGCAGTATCGCGAAGTCGTCACCTTCTTCCACGAGTTTGGTCACCTGATGCACGAAATCCTCGGCGGCCAACATCGCTATGCCTCTCAAAGCGGCGTAGCAACCGAATGGGACTTCGTCGAAGCACCATCGCAGATGCTCGAAGAGATCTTCCGCGACCCGGCGATTCTGCAATCATTCGCGAAGCACTACCAGACCAACCAACCCATCCCGGCGGACATGGTCGCTCGCATGAATCGCGCCAGCGCCTTCGGGCGTGCCGGCGGCACACGCGGCGGCCTCTTCTACACGCGCTATGCCCTCGACCTGCACGATCGCTCGCCGAAGGATGTTGATCTCGACGCCTTGCTGAAACAGGACACCGAGCGCTTCATCCCCTACCAGCCGATCGAAGGCGACCGCATGTACGCGAGCTTCACGCACCTGACTGGCTATTCCTCGAACTACTACACCTACGCATTCGACAAAGTGATCGCGCTCGACTTCTTCTCACAGTTCGACCAGAAGAACCTTCTCGGCGGCGACACGGCAATGCGCTATCGCAAGGCCGTCCTCGAACCCGGCGGCAGCAAGCCGGCGCAACAACTCGTCGAAGACTTCCTCGGCCGCCCGCAGAATCTCAAAGCGTTTGAGGCTTGGATGAACGAGGAATTCGCCGCGCATCCGTGACCCTACAGGCGTCCCCCCGGTGGGGTACTTAAAGTCCTAAAGTCTTCTAACAACTAGGTTTAAGTCTGGACTAGCCGCGGTGGAAGTACCCTACTTTCGCAACGGGTACCTTACCTTTCACGTCGCCGCAGCACTGTGTTTGTCAAGCCGGGCCGACGATTCTCGCGCCTGCTGGTTGCCTTTTCCTGAAACGCAAAATAGCTCTTGACGCAGAGTACTCTGCGTAATAGAGTTCTCTGCATTGGAACACGCAAGGAGAAATCCACATGCCCGACGCCGAAATGAATCCGACAACCAGCAACAGAGCCGAGTTACTGGAACGCCTCACCGTACTTGAGCAGATGGTCAATGAAGGACGCCGTTCCACCGAAAAATGGGGATGGATTTTCATTCTCTGGGGGATCGCACCGCTGACAGCGCTTTACTGGCAGATCCACTGGCCACATCCAGACTGGTCGTGGCCCGTGATGATGACCCTGGCAGCGGCTATCACAGCCACCGTCTCTTCGCGCCAACACGGCCACGATCCCAAACGCGACACGGCAGTGCACCGCGCCCTCTCTTCAGTCTGGGCTGTGTCCGGCAGTTCAATCTTTCTCTACATCCTCGTGGCTGTCCTCAGCCACCACTACAACGACCTCCGCGCTTTCCTGGCCACGCTTTTTATTCTTCTGGCGATTCCCAACACCGTGAGCGCGGCTGTGCTTCGCTGGCGTACTCAGTACCTCGTGTCCGGAATGTGGTGGTGCGCCGTTGTCCTCGCGTTCTTCGCTCCGATGTCATGGGAAGTTCCCATCTACGTCACCGCATTGCTTCTCGGCAACGTTGCCTTCGGCATCTACCTTTCGATCATTGAGCGCCGTAGCTCGGAGAAAGGTTATGCCCGTGCCTGAACTGCCCGAACTCGACCCGGTGGTGCACGCGAAGCTGCGGCTGGCTGTGCTGTCGCTGCTCTCGGGAGTGGAGCGCGCGGAATTCGCATGGCTGCGCGATAAGACAGGCTCGAGCGACGGCAACATCGGCGCACACCTTGCCAAGCTCGAAGAAGCGAAATACATCGACGTCGAGAAGAAGTTTCAGGACAAAAAGCCGCTCACGCTCTATCGCTTGACCCCGCGCGGTCGCCAGGCATTGTCGGATTACATCGCAGCGTTGAAGCAGTTGCTTGGGAACGCGATCTGAGTCCAGATCAGTCGATGCCGAGCGTCTTTCGTGCCGCCGGCGAGAGGCGATCCGGTCCCCAGGAAGGCTCCCACACCAGGTTCACGTGCACATCGCTTAAACCCTGCACACCGGCAAGGCGGTTCCGCACCTGCTCGAGAATCTGCACATGCGACGGACAGCCCGGCGAGGTCATCGTCACGTCTACGTCGAGCCGCTGCTTCGGTCCGCCCGGTGCGTCGGGATCTTCGCTCAGCGCAATCTTGTAGATCAACCCCAGGTCGACAATATTCACCGGAATCTCAGGATCGTAGCAATCCATCAGCGCGGTGCGGATATCGGTTTCATTGAGCGCCATCACTTTCCCCTTCAGTACGTTCGTTCGACCAGATACTGCGCGACGGCTTTCAAGCCATCTGCGCGCGGGCCAAACGGTGCAAGTTCATCAAATGCTTCGCGAATCAACCGCTTCGCATCTGCTTCAGACTGCTCGAGGCCAAACACTGCTGGCCATGTTGTCTTTGTGCTCGCGGTATCTTTGCCGGCGGTCTTGCCGAGTTGTTCTGAATTCTGCGTAACGTCGAGCACGTCATCGATGATCTGGAAGGCAAGTCCGACCTTCTCACCGAACGTGCGCAGCCGCCGAATTGCATCCGCATCCCCGCCCGCGTAGATTCCGCCGCTGACGAGAGAGACCGTAATTAACGCCCCCGTTTTTGCCCGATGAATGGCCGTCACAAGCTCGGCAGTCGCCTGCTGCTTTTCGCCTTCAACATCGAGCACCTGTCCGCCGATCATGCCTTCTCGAGTGCCGATTGCCCGGGCAACTTCGCCGACAATCGCAATCGCGGCCGCCGGCGGACATTGCAATCCTGCAAGGGTTTCGAATGCCTGGGTCTGCAGCGCGTCGCCCGCGAGTATCGCGATGGCTTCACCGAACACCACATGCGCGGTCGGTTTGCCGCGACGGAGATCATCATTGTCGAGCGCCGGCAGGTCATCATGCACCAGCGAATACGTGTGCAGCATCTCGATGGCCGCGCCAAGCTCTTCGATTCCCACGGGCAGGTGCCCGGCCACCATGTGCGCTGCTTCCATCGACAGCACGGGGCGCAAACGCTTACCACCGGCAAAAACCGTGTGCCGCATCGCAGAGTGGATCGAGGTCGGTACAGCATCGGCCGGGGGCAACAGCCGCTCCAGCGCAGCATCTGTCTGCTTCAGTCCTGACTTCAGAATTTTTTCAACAGGTCGCATGTTTATTGCTTCATGATAGACGAGCGACTGGTCCACGCGCGTTGTCACAGCGTTGTGCTCGCAGTGGTTTGTTGCGAGTCGGCAAGCGGCTTTCGCGCCCCCCAAGCGCTCATCACAAGCAGCAACAGAGCTGCCGACAATGAAATCAAGCGTCCGCGGAGCACGTCGTCCGGCTCGCGATACACCAGGTCCAGACGCTCAACACCTTCCGCCACCGGCACGGCGAGCAACCCATCATCGCGCCGCGTCGTTCTCATCTGTGGAGGCGCGTCGTGTCCGTCGATCCGCAAATGCCACGCCGGAAAATCCATCATCCGCACAACCAGATATCCACTTTGGTCTGCGCGCACGACCATGCGCCGCTCTTCCGTGCTCCACTCGCGCACAGAGATTCGCGCCGTATCGTCGCCCGTCGGCGGGGGTACATTTGCGTCCTGCGCGAGCCACGCGTGGGGCATCCCGCTCTTGAGATTCGAGTTATCTGAATCGCGCGGGCTGTATTCGTCCGACCCCTCCACACCGCGCCCGCTTTCGATTGCGGCGATCTGTGCCGGCACCACATCTTCTTCGTCACAATATTGACGAAAATGTGGATAGGATGTCGCCACCGAAAGCGCTCCCAACGCGAGAGCAAGCCACGCATAGTCGCCCGCGCGAGCTAACGCAACGGAGATACCAAGCGCTGCCAGCACGGCCACGACGACCAGTAGGCGCCACGGAAACTGCAGAAACACCAGTTGGGGCGCATGGCGCCACACAAACGCACTGAGCGGCAACATCAGCAGCAGGAAGACACCCAGCAACATCGCCGGTATCGCCAGCGATCCTCCTGAACGCCGCCTGCCTGCTACTGCGTATGAAACTGCCGCAGTTACAAACAAAATCACCGCGAGCCAGGACACTGTGTGCAGCACGACGATATGTCCCGCCGACCCAACGTGACCAAAAAGAAAACTCGTATATGGGCCCGAATCAGCCGTAAGGGCATTCTCGATTTGAATCCACCGTCGCTCAATCACCGCAGGCCAAAGATAGAACGCCGACAAGGCGATGCCCAGCGCGACCGCCACGCAGCCCCGCAACAGGTTCTTCCAGTCGCGTTCCGCCAGAACACGAAAAAGAAGCAGCAACGCAACGGCATACGTCGCCATTACGCCCGCAGGGCCATTCGTGAGCCAGCAAAGCGCAATCGCCAGCGCGAGAGGCCGCACATCGATCTTCGGCCTCAGAGCGTACAGCACCACCAAGGGCATCCACGCCGCGGCCAGCAACTCTGCATACGCGGCCCGCTCGTAAACAACGAACATCATGTATGGGTTCGTCGCATACAACGCTGCAGCGATTACCGCGGCGCGCCGCCCAGCGTATTCGCGCGCAAGCAGATACATGCTCACCGCCGCTGCGAACAACGAAATGAAGACATAAGCCGCTGGCGCGATGTTCCATCCAAACAGGATTCCAAGCAGCGCACCGAGCATCCACGACAACGGCGGATAGAAGACAAAGCGCGGCTCGCCGGCGCCGAAGTTCGCGCTGACATCCCAGTGCGGCCAGCTGATTCCCTGCTTCCACTGCTGCGCAACTTCGATCCAGTTGTCGATATGAAAGTCGAAATCGTGACCGCAGCTGTGGCCGTGCAGCATCAAGGGCGCAGTCCCCGCGAGCGCAGCGAGAGGCAGCAACAGCAGATGCCAGCGCCACCGAAACTTCATTGCGGGGTGAGTGTCAACGTGTGCGCCGCGGCCGCCCGCACCGCGCTGTCACTGAATGGCAGCGGAAATGTTCTGCCCTCGTACCAGTACGCCCACTGATCCCGGTAATACTCGCTCAGCGGATTGCCCGACTGCCCCATCACAATATTCAACGTCGACGCGTCAAGATCGGCAAAGTTCACCGTCAACCGCTGCGACGGCCCAAACGATCGCCCAACTTGCTTCACCGTCACGCCATCGCCCGACTGCGGATGGATCCCACTGCCCGTCCACTTCTTCAGGAACGGCATCTGTCCAAACACAGGCTGCTGAATCTCAACCGGATAGAGATCTCCGTATCGCCAGCCCGCGAGGTCCAGCGGAGCGTGCTTGTCCGCCAGCGCTTTTTCGACCGCCGCAGTCAGCAGTTCATTCCAGTTCGAATATCCAGGTGGCAACCACCGGGGCCATTCGTGCGTGACCATCTCTTCCTGCGCAAACGTGGACTCTTCCCACACGTACTGCTTCCACTGCGCGCCAAGCCGCGGTTCGAGCACAAGCTGCCACAGCGCGTGCCGGGCACCGACGACGATCGCCGCTGCAACTGAGTCGATCTCGACGCGACCATCCCAGCTTCGCATCAGGTCCGCAGCCTGTTTCACGCGAGCATCCGGCTTCGCTGCGTGATCAATCGCGTAGGCAAAACGCTGCGCCAGGCCATGATCGAGATCGGAATACACATCCGTCTGCAGCGTCAGCATCTCATCGGGCGAAAATCTTTCCCTCGCACCCAGCCACTTCCAGATGCGCTCATTGCGATAAGGAGGGCCCCAGTCAAGCGTCAGCGGCCACTGGGTATTCTCTTCCGTCACGCGCGAGTTGGCCGTTGCCAGAATGCCACCCGGTGGATTCAGAGCACTGGGCATGTGCTCAAACGGAATGTAGCCATCCCACTCATGCTGTGTATCTGTGATCGGAACTTCGATCAAGCCACCCGGCCGCAGCGGAATCCTGCCGATGGCCTGATAGCCAATATTTCCCTGGTCGTCGGCATACACGGTGTTCTCTTCGGGGCTGCCCCAGTTCGCACACGCTGCGCGAAACTCATCCCAGTTCTGCGCATAGTCGAGGTCGAACATCGACAGCGACACAGCCTGCGGATCATACGCAGTCCATCGCAGCGATAATGTCCGCGTCTCCCCGGGCACCACGGGAGTAATGATCGGCCCGTGCCCGGTGCGCGCCACGTCGACGTTCACGTCCGCGCCACCCTTCACATGGATATGTTCTGTCGCATGCTCGACCGGGCGCCATCCATCTGGCGTCTGGTACTGACCCTGCGCGTTCACCTGCTCAACGTAAACGTCCTGCACGTCGGCGCTGATATTGGTGAAGCCCCAGGCAATGTGTGCGTTGTGCCCGGCCACAACGAGCGGCACTCCGGGCAGTGTCACACCTGCGACATTAAAATCTCCGGCTTTCAAATGCGCCTCGTACCACGTGTTCGGAATCGAGTGCCCGAGATGCATGTCATTCGCGAGCAGCGGCTTTCCGTTGGTCGAGTGCGTGCCGGAAATCACCCAGTTATTGGACCCGGGAATGCACTCGCGACAACGCTCTGACGCCGCTGCCCGCACAAATCCCAGCGACTGCAGCAACTCCAGCGGTGCAGCCAGCCGCAGCTTCGACTGCGACTCGTCCAGCGGTATGTCTGGAATATCAGTCTGTGGCTGCGTCAGGTCGGGCTGTGCAGTCACCGGAGGATGATCGCGCCACGAGCCGACTGGATATAAATCCGCCACCATATCCGGACTCAGCTTCGCAGCTACTTTTTCGCGGTTCAGCTTGGTCGTGAAACTCGTCTCGAGATCAGCATGAATGTTCAACGAGACGATAATCGAATCGACCGGCCGCCACGGACGCGGCTTGTAGCGCAGCAGTAGAAATTCTGCCGGCAGATTGTTCTGCGCCTGCTCCATGTAGGCATTCACGCCGCGAGCATACTGTTCTAATTGGCGCAGATCCCGGGCGTTGGTATTCGCAATGGCTGCCTCGGCCGCAGCCCGAAAGCCGAGCACGCGCTGATACCGGTCATGCTCGATCAGCCCCTTGCCCAGCACTTCTGCGGTCTCGCCGGCCGCATAGCGCCGCAAAATGTCCATCTGCCACAAGCGGTCCTGAGCGGTCACATACCCCTGCGCAAACAACAGATCGTCCAGCGTTCCAGCTTCAATGTGCGGCACGCCATGCACGTCACGCCTCACGGTGACCGGCGACGAAAGCCCGCTGACCTGAATCTGTCCGTCCAGTTGCGGTAAAGATGTCCGCATGACGTGGCGGACCCACGCCAGAGCCAATGCGCCAGCCAGCACCGCGAGCAGCAATAAAATTGCGATGCATCCAAAGAGGATGCGCAGACCACGGCGTTTCCGTGGCCGAACTTCTTCGAGAAGATACTCGTAGCCAGTGCTCATGCCGATAAACGCGAGTCTACCAGCAGCGGCCCGTTCGCTTGACGGAACGCCCGGGCGCAAGCATCCTTAACATTCCGCCTGAAAAAGAAATGGCATCAGGGAGCAGCGCCACCGAGTGAAAGTTCGCGTTTTCTATCACGACAAATGTTTCGACGGGGCCTGCTCCGCCTCGCTCTTCGCGCGGTTCCATCGCGAGTGCATCGCCGCAGACGCCGTTTATGAACCGTTCGGCCTGGTGCACCGTGCCGGTGCTCTCTTCGATGAACGAGACTTTACCGGCGACGAAAATGCCATCGTCGATTTCAAATATTCTGCTTCCCCGCGCATCACCTGGTGGTTCGACCACCACCTGAGCGCATTCCTGACGCCTGCGGATTGCCTGCATTTTCAGCAAGGCCAGCGGGACGGCACGCAGATTAACCGCAAATTCTACGACCCTAACTACACCTCCAACACCAGTTTTCTCGCTCACATAGCGTCAACTCGCTTTGGATTCAACGCCGCGCCGGTCGCCGAGCTGGTCCACTGGGCCGACATCGTTGACGGTGCGCTGTATGACAGTCCGGAAGCCGCGGTTGAAATGGCCGAGCCGGCGATGAAACTTACCATGGCGATCGAATCGGTACAGGACCCCGGCTTCGTCCCGCGCCTGATTCCGCTGCTGACCGAGATGCCGCTGGCCGACGTGCTCGCTCAAGACTTCGTTGAATCGCAGATGCCGCCGCTGATGGAGCGCCATGCGCAATCGCTCGCACTTATCCGCGAGCGTGTCAGCGAAGTCGATGGCACCATCTACTTCGACATCACCGATCATCCGCTTGAGGGCTACAACAAATTCATCCCGTACTACCTGCATCCGCAAGCCACCTACTCTGTGGGACTCAGCCGTTCGAGCTTCCGCACCAAGGTCGCCGTCGGCACAAATCCGTGGACGACGGTGCCCCCGGAAAAGTTAGTGAACCTCTCAGTCATCTGCGAACGCTACGGCGGAGGCGGCCATGCGCGCGTCGGCGCCATCTCATTCCCGCCTGATAAAGGCGATCTTGCACGCGAAGCAGCGGCAGAGATCGTAGCGGAACTGCGCGCCGCCAACCCGGCAAAGCGGTGAAAACTCCCAGGTTCCTGCTGTCCGCTCTCGATGCCGCTCAGTTCCCCGAGCCTTCCGCGCCTGAAGTAGCTTTTCTAGGCCGTTCGAACGTCGGAAAATCGAGCCTGTTGAATGCGCTCGTCGGGTCCAGACAGGCGAAGGTTTCTTCTACGCCGGGCCGCACGCGTGCCATCAACTTCTTCGCCTTGTTTCCAGACGCGAAAGCGGCGGAACACAACGCCCCGCCCAGCCTGATACTCGCCGACCTGCCGGGGTACGGTTACGCGAAGATCTCCAAATCGATTTCTGCAGAGTGGCCCAAATTCATCAACCCATACCTGACGGACCGGCCAACGTTGGCGCTATGTATCTGCCTGGTCGACACCAACATCCCGCCGCAGGAAAGCGATGCCCAACTGCTCGCGTTCCTCCGTGCGCATCGGCGCAACTTCCTCGTCGTAGGCACGAAGAGCGACAAGCTGTCTTCCAACAAGCTCGTGCAATCGACGACCGCATTGCGTCGCGAACTCGCAGTCGACACAGTTCTGCCCTGTTCCGCAAAAACAAAAGCTGGAATGAAGGAACTATGGGTGCGCATGAAAGAACTCGAACAGCCAGCCTAACTCGCGTTTCCGGCCGCCGTGAACTCTTTCATCCGCCACAGCCCATCCGTTGCCGACTGAACCGCCAGCGTCAGGTTTCCATCGAGGTGCTGCCGCGCCAACTCGCGCTCAAGCGCTACTGTCTCACTCTCGTGCAGTAACACTGACCGCATCGGTGGTGTCGTGCGTCGAAAGTACCGCGAGCTGGAGTCCGCCCATTTCAATCGTGACGCCGCTGATCCATCAAGCACACTCGCTACAGCGCGGTCGAAACCGCGCAAGATGGATGTTGTCGCCGCGCATGCGACAACCAGATCGGCCGGTTGTACCCGTTCAACCTTTGCGGCCACCGTCGTCAGGTTGATCGCTCCACGCTCCAGGAAAACATCGAGCATCGACTCACCCGCCAGTGACGTTCCAGCGACCACATAGTCCGGCTGCACGCCCCGATCGACGGCTTCTTTCACGACGCTCGTAACTTCGCCCAGCAGTCCGACCGAAATCGGCGTCTTTTTCCGGATCTCATTCTTGAGAACCCGCAAGGCTTCATCGAGGCTGTTAACCATGTAGTCGCACACGCCGTCACGCAGCGCTTCCTTCAACCGCTGCGGCCGCAGCTCCACCCCAAGAAAGGTACCGCCAGCGATGCTCATCGCCAGCGAATAGGCCAGGCCCGCTTCTCCCATGCCAGCGCACAGCAGCAGCTTGCCGCCGAAGGACGACACACCCTCAGGCGAACCAGTCGCCAGCGCCTCAAGCACCTCATAGGCTGCGGCGGTTGTACTCATCCGTCCTACATCGGGCAATGCAGAAAATTCAGCTACGTTCATGGGTGGCACTTGTACTACTTTGGTGGGAGCTTACCAGCTTGCGTAAGGTTGGCCTTCAAGGCTAGATTCTGTTGACCCACTGTGCACATCATCAATGCCAGGGTCAGTTTGATCGATGGCACGCAGCGTGTCTGTAACAACCGGCTGCCAGGAATCAGCGCGCCTCGTAAACGGATCTTCCGGAATCGCCTTGAGGTATCCCGCTGAAACGAGGTCGTCGAGGGATGTGGGCGCTTTCTGCTTGTCGACCGTGTATGCGTCGATCGCCCCTCGCAGCACGTGAAGATCTTCTTTCAGCACCGCTTCTTTCGCCTGCCTTACCGAAGATGTGTACTTCGGCACCGCGAGCGCGAGCAGGACCGCGATAATGAGCATGACGATCATCAGCTCAACCAGCGTGAAGCCCTGTTCTCCGTTCTGTCCGCGTCTGCCCACTACCACTCCCGATAGTCCGTTCCGTCCAGCCCTGTGCCTTGTGACTGGGTATAAACGTCGAACACGTTCTGCCCGCCCCATGAAGTTGAATCCGCGTCATCCTGCATCGATCGCAGGCCCCACTCAGCCTTTCCCGTCATCGGATCGACCGGAATACGCCGCAGAAATTTTATTTTCTTGCCCTGCACATCCACACCCTTAACGAGCGTTTCCAGGTCCGGCGGATAACCGTTGCTGTCGACTTTGGTCTGAAATCCGCCCTTGTCCGCGGCATCTTTGTAATGATCGATGGCGTCGCGTATCTCCCACAGATCGCGCCGCAGTTCCCGTTCCTTCTCCCGCTTTACCCGTATCCTCGCGATAGGCACTGCGGCCGAGGCGAGGATTGCGAGAATCGTGATCGTGACGATCAGCTCGATGATCGTCAGACCACGTTCGCCATGCCGTCTCTTGTCGTTTTGGGTTGTGATCGGCATACACTCGCCTACTTGACGTGTACGACGGCCTTTGAACCCGTTGTTTGCAACGTCTGCTGGTGGCTGTCCTTCACGCCGGCTTTCGCGATTGAAATCTCCGCATCGCCCGCGGCCTTGGCCTGGAATGTCAACTGGACCACAACACCCTGGCCATTCACGCCGCCCACATTTGGCGGCCTCGAAGCGTTGATCGCTACCGCGCCGTTGCCGTCATCTCTGTGCACCAGCGCAATCGCCTGCCCATCTTTTCCGAGCAGGTCGCCGGTGTCCACGTTAATCAGTGTCAGCTTGGTCTGGTCATACTGCAACTGCATCGGCACGGAGTAAATGTCGCTGCCGCCCGTCAATGCGACCGCTACCTGGAAAGTGCTGCCGACCGGGTGCGTGCTCTCGCCGGGCGTCAATCCCAGTAAAACCCCGGGACCGGCAGCTGGCGGCGGCTGGTCAGGCTTCGCGAAGAGGCCAGCTGCCGCATTGACGGCCGCTGCCTGCGCAGTATTGCCAGGTACCGGCGGCGGTGCAGCCTGGGCGGAAGGCGGTGGTGCAGGAGATGGCGCTGGCGTCATCTGCGCAGGCGGCCGTGTCGACTGGCCGGGAGTCTCAGCCGGCTGAATCGAAGAAACGCGCCGCAACTCGACGCTCCGCGCCGTGCCTGTGTCGAGTACTCGCCTGTTCAATGGTGTGATGTCCGGTGTCCGCACAATGTGCGGAATCATCATGAACACAATCTCGTTGTTGATAACTTCATGTTGAGTTGAGCTGAAGAAGTATTTCAGCAGGGGTAACTCGCCCAACCCCGGCGTTCCCGCGATGGTGATGTTGTCCTGCTTCTGCAGAATGCCGCCAAGCAGGTTTGCTTCGCCCTCTTTCAAGCGAATCACCTGCTGAATCGTGCGTTGGCCGATGACCGGCTCGGTGATTCCGCCCACATTCTGAAAGCTATCGACCGTGGATACTTCAATCGTCACCTTCAGCGTCACATCATGGTTCGTGTGAATCAGCGGCGTAATGGTGATGTTCACGCCGACGTCGATGTATTGAAACTGCGTGTTCACCAGCGAGCTGACCACGGCCGTGGCCGCACCCGCCTGATACGAACTGGTCGCCACCGGTACGCGCTGGCCAATCTTCAATTTCGCTTCTTGTGCGTCCGAAGCACGGATTTGCGGATTCTGCAGAATCTTCGTGTCCGCATCGGTCAGCAGCAGATTTGCAGTGATCTGGCCTACCGACACACCAAAGTTCGTCGCATTCAGATGCTTAAAGGTGTCAAGCGTCAGACCATTACTTGGAGTGGTGGGGGTGGTGGGGGTCGTTGGATTCCCGGGAGTGGGGGTAGTAGTTGTCGTCGACGCAGTCGTAGGCTGCAACTGAACCGAAACCGACCCTGGGAACGTGATTCCGATGTTGCGCAGTTTGTCGTGATTCACCTGCATGACCGCGACATCCACTACGACTTCCGCACGCTGCTTATCGAGATCGTCAATGATCTGCTGGGCCAGCAGCAGCTGGTCGGGGGTGCCGCGCATCACAATCGCGTTCTGCCCCGGAACCGCGAACAACTTCACCTGGTTTGCATCGCCGCCAACCAGCAACTGGCGTAACGCGTTCTGAATGTCAGAGATGTCGTTCTGCGCCGCCACGTTCGAGAGGTAGAACGTCTGCACCGCCTGCGTGTCCAGCTCGCCGCGCTTCTGCGGATTGTTCTGCGCAACGAAAATTGTGTTCGACGTCACCGGCCGGTAAAAGGTCCCCGAGAGGGTGCCGACGATCCGCAACGCATCCATCAACGAAACCTGGTTCAGATCGACCGAAATGCGCTTTGAAACGTAATCCGGATCGAATAGCACGTTCAGCCCAGACAGCTTCCCGATCGTCTGGTAGACGATCTTGGAATCCTCTGACATATGCAGCACAATCGGATCGTTTGAAACCGGCTTCAGTTCCAGCGGCCCCCCGGCATCGATCAGCTGCTGCGGAAGGGTTTCCCTGGAAGCTGGCGGCGCGGCCCCCGCCTCCTCCCTGGCGATCCGTTCTTGCGTGGCGCGAGCTTCCTTCGCGGCTTGTTCGTTGCTCGGGTCCACCTGGGTAGCGCGCAAAAAGTCCGTCAGCGCCCCGGCCAGATCACCCTTATCGCGAAGCTTTTGCCCCTGATTCACAAGCGTCGCCGCAGCGACAAATTGAATCCTGTCAACAGCGGCTTTGTACTTC
>DATMOZ010000006.1:0-2528 GCA_035567995.1 Acidobacteriaceae bacterium | reverse complement strand
TGACGGTGGCGTCGACAAAACGCGAATGGCAGCCTTCAAGTGTGATCAGCAGGGTCCCGATCAGCAGGCACCCTGCGAGATCGACTGCGGTGAACCTCATATCGCGGGTTTTCTCTCGAGAATGCGCGCGCTAAGCACGACTCCTTTGCGGTTATCGTGCAGCGTAATCGGGAAGGCAAGGACGTTCCAGACCCACTCCTGGCCGCGCTTCGGCAGATTCAACAGCCCGCGGAAGGTGCGGTCGATGTAGGTTTCGCGGGTGTCGGCGACGGTGCGAATGATCTCTTCCCAATCGGCCGCAAGTTCTGGCGTCTCCTCAAACATATTGCGGCCGGGGAACCAGCTGCGTGGTTTTCCGAGCAGTCCCGCGCAGGCTTCGTTGACGTACTGCCAGTTGCCGTCGCGGTCGAGGATTTCGAGCACGACGTCACCGCCCATGGCCATATTGATACGGGAGTAGAAGAAGTCGCGGGCGTCGACGACGACCGGTTTGCCGCTGCGCTTGGCTTCAAAGCTACGCAGTGCCGAAAGCAAATCGTCGACGGAACTGTAGCCTTTGAGCAGGTGCATGTCCTCCACGCCGCCGAAACGACGCTCGAGCGTGGCGGAGAGAATGATGATGGGAATCTGCGGGTGCTGTTCGCGCAGGTGTGCCGCGACTTCAGTGCCGAACTGTCCGGCGCCGAGGTGATAGTCGAGCACGGCGATGTCGATTTCGTCCAGATGCTCTTCTGCTTCTTCGACCGTGGCCACGGGAACAGCGTCGTAGCCGTGCTGGCGAAGGATGGTTGAGCGCAGCAGCAGATTCTCAGGGCTGTCGTCCAGCAGGAGAACGCGGATGGTCGAGGGCGTGATTACAGCTACCTGCTCGTTTTCGTCGTCTTCAGTGAAATCGTTAGACATCAGTATTTTCCGTTAGATGCGTGAAGTAGGTTATGAGGGTGTTTCGTCGCGATTGGCACGTGCCAAGCGCGAGACTATGCGAGAAAGTTCGGGCAGGCGAGTAAAGACTGCGGAAGCGCGCCGCCACTGACGATTTTCGAAAGCCGGCGTGCCGCTGACGACCTTGCCGGGTGGAACGTCGTGAGAGGTACCGCTCTGCGCGGTCATGATCACTCCGTCACCGATGGTGAGATGCCCCGCGATGCCGACCTGGCCGGCGAGAATGACATTTTTTCCGATGTGCGAGGATCCGGCGAGGCCGGTCTGGGCGCAGATGAGTGTGTCTTCGCCGACGGTTGAGCTATGGCCGATGTGGGCGAAGTTGTCGAGTTTTGCGCCGCGGGCGATGACGGTTTCGCCGACGCTGGCGCGGTCAACACAGGCATTCGCCTGAATCTCCACGTCATCGCCGATGACGGCGGGTCCGGACTGGGGAATCTTGGACCAGTGGCCGGCGCCATCTTTTGAAAATCCGAAGCCGTCGCAGCCGACAATGGCTCCGTTCTGCAGTGTGACGCGGTCGCCGATCCGGCAGCCTTCGCGCACGATTGCGTGGGAGTGGGCAAAGAAGTGGTCACCTATAGTGACGTTCGCGTATATGACGGAATGCGGAAGCAGGATCGCGTTTGCGCCGATGCGGGTGCCTGAGGACACGACGACGTAGGCGCCGATGTGAGCTCCTGGGCCGAGGGTGGCAGTGGGATCGATGACGGCCGTCGGATGGATTCCGGGCGCATACTGCGCTGGTGGATGGAAGATCGAGATTGCGCGGGCGAATGCGTGGTAGGGGTTGGGTGTGCGCAGCGTGGCGGTTGATATCTCAGGGAAGTGTTCGTCGACGATGATCGCTGTCGCGGCAGTTGTCTTCGCGAGTGGTGCGTATTTGGGGTTGGCGACGAACGAGACCTGGCCGGCAGATGCAGATTCCAGGCCGGCAACGCCGGTGATTTCCAGTTCAGGATTGCCGTGCAATTGGACGCCGAGCGTCTCCGCGAGTTCGCCAAGCCTCATGCAGGAATTGTAGCGGAGCGTTCGCGTCGCGCCTTGGGCACAGGATGCGGCGGTGAGAAGAGGCGTTCCTGCATCGCTGTGGCGGCCTTTAACTTTGATGGCGCGCCGATCACGGCGACCACGGTAAGTTCTGCGATGGCACTGCGCGGAATGAAGATGCGCTGCGTATTGGAGCGTGTATCGGGTGGCGTCAGTAAGAGGCCATTTTGATCGAGCAGGCTGAGGTCGTTCGCAGCGTGGCCCTCGATCGTGTCGTTGTCGCGCAAGCGAAGGCGCAGCCAGAGACCTTCTGTGCGTGGACGGGCAGAGAACGCCCGGCGGGTCAGACGCTCAGGATTGTCGCCGGTATCGAAGTCGCGGACGAAGCACACCCACTTCACCTGGTCGAGGGAGAGGCGGATTACCTTACCGTCGAGGTCAAGCAACTCGATCACTCCGTCGAGCGGAAAAGTGAGGGGCGAGACGTAGCCCGCGATCCAGTCGCGTGAGAAACGACGCACGATGACCTTTTTGCGACTGGATGACATGGCTGGATTCTCGCACGGCGAATGAGCGATTCGCAGTGAAAAGATTGC
>DATMOZ010000005.1:0-4012 GCA_035567995.1 Acidobacteriaceae bacterium | reverse complement strand
GCCCAGCGCGGCATCGACATGGGGTTCTGCATCTCCTTCGCAGGCAACGTCACGTTCCCCAAGGCCCAGCCTCTTCGCGACGTCGCCGCAAGAGTACCTGCGGATTCCTTGCTCATCGAGACTGATTGCCCATTCCTCGCTCCAATCCCGCATCGCGGCAAGCGCAACGAGCCCGCATTTGTCGCGCACGTTCCGCAGACCCTCGCCGATGCCCGCAACGCAACACCCGAAGAAATCGCGGTCAACACCACAAACAATTTCCTCCGTCTTTTTCCGGCTGTGCGGCATTCGCTTTAACATTGCCCATTCCGGTAATAGCCATCCAGACCGGTACACTCTAATCTAGGAACGAACTATGGCATCCGATAACTCATTCGATGTGGTCAGCAAAGTGGACATTCAGGAAGTACGAAACGCTGTCGAGCAGGCCCTCAAGGAAGTGCGCGCGCGTTTCGACCTGAAAGACTCGCACTCCGACATTAAGCTCGAGGGCGAAGACACGCTGCAGCTCGCCTCCGCCGACGAGTACAAACTCAAAGCCGTCACAGAAATCCTTGGGCAGAAACTCGTCAAGCGCGGCGTCTCGCTCAAGTCGCTGACGTACGAGAAAATCGAGCCTGCATCCGGTTCCAGCGTCCGCCAGAAGATCAAGCTCCAGCAGGGCATTCCGCAGGAGAAAGCGAAAGAAATCGTGCGCCTCGTCAAAGATTCCAAGGTCAAAGCGCAAGCGTCGATCCAAGGCGAGTCCGTCCGCATTTCCGGCAAAGATCGCGATACGCTGCAAGAGGTCATTGCTATGCTCAAAAAGCACGACTTCGGCATCGACATGCAGTTCACGAACTATCGAACGAATTAATATTTTTTTGCGGAGAAGCGTTGAGCACACTGGCCCCACCGACGGCGAAGGAGATGTTTGATCTGCTGCGTGAAGATCTGAGCGGCATCGAACTCGAATTCAGCCGCGAGGCCGCTTCTGATGTTTCCGCCATCACCGACATTGCCGGCTACCTCCGCGAAGGCGGCGGCAAGCGAATTCGCCCTGCTCTGCTGCTGCTTGCGGCGAAATCGCTTGGCTATTCACAATCAGGCGTCGGGACAGCAACCGCGCGCCTTGGCGCAGTGGTCGAGATGATCCACACCGCAACGCTCGTCCACGACGACATCATCGACGAGGCCGATACACGCCGCGGCCGTCCTTCAGCAAACACGACCTGGGGAAATTCAAAATGCGTGCTCGCTGGCGACTGGCTCTACATGCAGGCCTTTCGCGTCGCGCTCGACGAACGCAATTTCAAGATTCTCGACCTCCTCATCAGCCTGACACAGCAAATGGTCGAGGGGGAGATGCTGCAGGCCGAGAAGCTCGGCTGCTCCATCGGCGAACACGAATATTACGACCTGATCTACCGCAAAACCGCGTGCCTGTTTCGCGTCTCAATGCGCCTCGGCGCAGTGCTCGCAGGCGCAAGCGAAGATTCTGAGCACCAGCTCGGCGACTATGGACGCTCACTCGGCCTGGCTTTTCAAATTGTTGACGACGTGCTCGACCTCACCGCTTCGGAAGAAACGCTCGGCAAGCCAGTTGCGAGCGATCTCCGCGAAGGCAAAGCGACGCTCGCCGTCATTCACTCTCTCGAACGCTGCACGCCCGCCGAGCGAACCGCCATCGAGAACGTTCTCACCGACCGCGGCTTCGCACGCACCAGCCACGCAGAGGTGCTGACAATTCTGCAGCGTCACGGTTCGATCGAATATGCCATGAATGCAGCGACCGGCTCCGCCGAAGCAGCTCGCAAAGCCATCCAGAATCTGCCCGATTCCGAATACAAGCGTGTTCTGCTTTGGGTCCCGGACTTCGTCGTAGCCCGCGACAAGTAATCAGGAGAATTCGTGCCCTCAGCGAAGCCATGGGATTGCTTTCGCTTTTCAGTCGCTCATTCCGAAAACATAAACCGCTCATGCTACCTTCCTAAGCAATGCACGAACTGTCTGCAATAGTCTGGTTCTGGAACTCGCCTGACCGAACCTTCGCACGCCTTTCGCTCGCCTTACTGCTGGGAATGCTCATCGGCGTAGAGCGCCAATGGCGTCAGCGCAGCGCAGGCTTACGCACGAACACCCTTGTCTGCCTCGGCGCCGCCGCGTTCGTAGAACTCTCGTCAGTCCTGACACACAATTCTCCTTCTGAAGTGTCTCGGATTATTGGGTACATAGTCTCCGGTGTCGGCTTCCTCGGCGCGGGCGCCATCATGAAAGAGGGGGCGACGATTCGCGGCCTCAATACGGCAGCCACTCTTTGGTGCTCCGCCGCGATCGGCGCTACTGCGGCCGCGGGCGAACCGCGCATCGCATTCTTCCTGTGCGCCGTCGTCATCGCAGTCAATTTCTTGCTGCGTCCGGTGACGATTTATATCGACCGCATCAGCGGTTCAATTTCTCCAGACATTCAGGTCGCGTACGTCATGCGCGTAGCATGCAACGAACGAGATGAAGCGCACATGCGAGCACTTCTAATGCAAGGCCTCGGGGACGTCGGCCTCGCGCTGCAGGAACTCGAAAGCGCAAATACCGGGCAGGCTGGGATCGTGCAAATCACGGCGCAGGTGTTGGCAACTGCGCGCAACGACTCCGCACTCGAACGCCTGTGCGGCCGGTTGAGCCTCGAATCCGCGGTCAGCGGAGTGCACTGGCGCGTCGCGGTGCCGACTGAGACCTAGAACAAGCCCACAAGAAGAGAAGGTCGGATCATGGGCACTGATCATCGGCGGGACCGATCTTCGCCGCCAGAGTCATCATCGACAGCTCTTAAGCTATTTCGAATTCTCCTCAAACGGCTCCAGCTTCATCGACCCATCCCGCTGCTTCATCAGCACCTGCACTTTGCCTTCAGCAGCCTCCAGCTCCGCCTTGCACGCGTTCGAAAGGCCCACGCCTTCTTCGAATAATTTGATCGACTCTTCCAGGGGAAGGTCGCCTTTCTCCAGCTTCTCGACAATCTGCTCAAGCTGTTTCAGCGAAGTTTCAAAGTTACTCATGCGCCAGCCCCTGCTGCGTCGCTGCATTCGCCGTCAACATCCCGTCCAGCACCTGAATCGCCAGGTTATAACGACTCATCGGCGCCGAAACCTGCACGCCTTGTATCTCAGGCTTGATCGCAGCCAGCATCTGCTGCGCGATGCGTACGCCTTCCGCCCGCGCCGCTTCAGGAGAGGTCGCAGCCTGCATCCGCGCCATGACGTCGTCTGGAACGGAGACCCTCAAGTCGTTCCGCATAAACTCCGCATTGCGCAAACTCGCCAAAGGCCAGATGCCGGCAAAGACCGGTAAACGAAACTCCTCAATGCGCCGTAAAAACGTCTCGAACACCGCGATATCAAACACCGGCTGTGTGATGATGTACTCCCCGCCCGCTTCCACCTTGTACTCCATCCGACGAATCTCGTTGTCCAGGTCCGGAACACCAGGATTCGCCGCGACGCCGATCGTGAAACCCGCGCTCGCGCCGATGGAGTTGTTGCCAATGTCCAGTCCGTGATTCAGCTTGCGCACAATGTTCACCAGCCCGATCGCGTCCACATCGAACACCGCTGTGGCGTCAGGGTAGTTGCCCAGCTTCGGCGGATCGCCCGTCAGGCACAAAATATTCTTCAGCCCGATCGACGACGCCCCTAACAAATCGCTCTGAATACTCAGCACATTCCGGTCCCTGCACGTGTAGTGCAGGATCGTCTCGATCCCCGTCTTCTGCTGGATCTGGATGCACAAGCTCTGTGCGCTCATGCGCGCTGACGCACGCGGCGAGTCCGGCACATTGATCGCATGAATGCCGCGTTTCACCAGTAGCGCCGCGCCTTCAAGTTCCTTTGCGGCGTCGATGCCGCGCGGCGGCACAATCTCCACCATCGTCACGAAAGCGCCGTCATGAATCAGCCGCCCGATCTTCGATCGCTGCTCAATCGGCGCCGGAGGCGTCTCCGTCACAATCGGCTCCCGCGCCGTCACCGGCTTGGCC
>DATMOZ010000004.1:0-12392 GCA_035567995.1 Acidobacteriaceae bacterium | reverse complement strand
CCATAAGCCCTTTGTTTTCAAATATGGAGGCCGTTTTGCCGTATAGGGGGTACCCCCCCCTTAAAGGAGAACTCATGCCTTGCTACGAATGTCGTCACATCCGCGCCAACGGACACCGCTGCCGCGCTCTCGCCATGCAGGACACCGCCTTCTGCTGGTTCCACCAGAACGCAAGAAAGCGCGCCAAGCGCGAATGGGGCGAAGCCCTCACCCTCCCCACCCTCGAAGATGCGGAATCCGTCCAACTCGCTCTCGGCGAAGTCCTCACCCGCCTCGCCGACGGACGCATGGAAACCCGCAACGCCGGAGTCCTCCTCTACGGCCTGCAAATCGCCAGCGCGAACCTCCGCAACACCCAACTCCACCGCAGTACCAGCGATCTGGTCACCCAAACCGACACCAATCTCGAAGAAGGCGAACTAGCCCCCGTCCAGGCCTCCACCACCTACTACCTCGAAGGCGAACAACCAGAAGATGACGAGGATGATGATGACGAAGAAGAAGATGAATAGGAGAGTCGCCCACCATGTCAGCTCAAAATGCACCTCGGCCGATGCCGAATGTCAGGGCAATTGACGCAGAAGTGATCAAGCCGGGTAAACCTTGTGTTGTCGAGCATCATCAATTCAGTGTCGAAGTCAGGACTGCCGGGTATGTGTAGTTCGTCGTCGACAACCAGGATTTTGGCGTTTTTGATTCCCAGGTCAGAGTTATTCGAGCCGAGTTTGCTTTTCGGATGTAGACTGGGCGAAAGCACCCGTGCAGTAGCAGTCTGGCGCAGATTTGGGAATCGGATCCGAATCTGGGGAAACACAACGGCGCATGCCGGTGCAAGGAGTGGCTTCTGAGTAAGCGCGACATTTTCGGATCGAACCCCTTCCCGGTGCCGTTGCACAAACTGGTGTGCGAGCAGGGAGAGGTGTCCGAGGATCATCATCGCCGCGATGCTTTCGAGACGCATCGTCACCGCATCTTCGCGCTCGCCGTCTACATGACGGGCGACGAACGTGTGGCTGAAGACCTGCTCGCTGAAACCTTTATTCGTGTGCTTCGGGTCAATCCCTCGCCGGACGGGAACGAGGTCGATCTGGCATTTCTCGTGGAATTGCAGCGGCTCATGCCTGTCGGCGAGTGCACTCTGACCATGTCTGACGTTTCAATGCGGTCTCTAACCTGGCGCGGCAACGTGCTCCGTACAGAACTGGAGGCTGCTTTGCTCGACCTTCCAGCCACTGAGCGGTTGATTTACCTGTTGCGGGATGTCGAAGCCTATTCCCCGGCACGGATCGCGGCCTTACTGTCTTTGAGCGAGTTCCAGGTCAAGCTTGCACTGATGGCAGGGCGTTTGAGGCTTCGCGAATTGCTAAGCGAGCGCGGCGAAGCCCAATCCGCGGCCTAGTTTCGCCTGGTTTCGCGCCGTTTCTTTGCCCAATCTGGCTTGGTGATCTGTCGTGAACGCCCCAGGGCGAGCGCGTCAGCAGGCACATCCTCGGTGATGCTGGAGCCGGCTGCGATATACGCTCCATCGCCGATGGTGAGCGGAGCCACCAGTGTCGAATCACTCCCGACGAAAACGTTGGCGCCGATTGTGGTCGGGTGCTTGTGGATGCCATCGTAGTTACACGTGATAACTCCAGCTCCCACGTTCGTGTTATCTCCCACATCAGCGTCGCCAAGATATGCGAGATGATTGGCCTTCGCTCCCTTGCCGAGACGTGCCTTCTTTGTCTCGACGAAGTTACCGACATGCGCGTTCTCGCCGATCTGGCTGCCTGGTCGAAGATGTGCGAAGGGACCGATTTGAGCGCCGTTCGCGATGATGGAATCTTCTGCGACGCAGCTATTGCGTATCAAAACGCCTTCGCCAACCTGGACATTGCGTAAAACAGAGTAAGAACGGATGACAGTATCGGCCCCTACCCGGGTCTTGCCGAGTAGCTGCACGAATGGCTCTATGACTGCGTCGGCCGCGACTTCTACGCTTGCGTCGATCACGGTCGTCTCCGGCCGGAAGATGGTAACGCCGTCCGCCATTAACTTCTCCGCGGTTCGCAGGCGCATGGCGCGGTCGAGCAGCATCATTTCTCGAATCGTGTTTGCGCCGAGCACTTCAGCCGCATCGTCGGCGGGAACGGCAACGACGCGCTCCGCCGCGGCGACGAGGAGCGCGGCCATATCTGTCAGGTAGTACTCCGCATGTGCATTCGCGGTAGTCAACTGTGAGACGTGGGCCAGCAACGGAGCCAGCGAAAACGCGTAGATTCCTGAGTTGATTTCTTTCAGAGAGCGTTGTTCGTTGGTCAAAGCTTTTTGTTCGACAATCGCCGCGACCTCGGGTGAATCGCTCGATCGCCGTATCACGCGACCATAACCAGTTGCGTCGGGCAACACCGCTGTAAGGATAGTCATCGCTGCATTCTGTGCGGCGTGAAAGTCGCGCACCTGGGCGATGGTCTCAGGCCGGATGAGAGGCACATCGCCGGAGAGCACCAGGAGCTGGTCGTACCTGGGCTTGTCACCTTCGAGCAGGGAACTTCTTAGTTCCTGAATGGCATGGCCGGTGCCGCGTTGTTCTGCCTGAACGACAAACCGCACGCCAGTGTGCTCCACGGCCGCGCGAACGCTGTCAGCCTCATGGCCGATGATTACGTAGATGTCTGAGGGCTCGACGATTTGCGAAGCGGCATGGATGACGTGTTCGAGCAGGGGCTGACCGCCGATGGCATGCAGCACCTTCGGCCGCTTCGATTTCAGGCGAGTGCCCTTGCCGGCGGCAAGAATGGCAATGGCAAATTTCATGTCGTGCTTATTCTCGCATCCGTAGATTACTCAGGCTGCCCCTGGGGCGCGTTCTGCATGCCGGCGGGCATCTTGATCGTGATGTCGACCGGGGTTACAGCGCCAAGGGTCGAGAGCGGCTTTCCGAACTCCGCATCGTTGCCGACAACCAGGACCGCGAGTTTTGAAGGCTCGATGTACTTTTGCGCCACGCGTGAAACATCAGCCGCGGTCACCTTCTCCACCCCGGCACGATAACGCTCAAGGAAGTCGAGCGGATAATCGTGGAACTCGAGAGTCGCGACCTCGCTGAGAATCTTATCTTTGGAGTCGTAGTTAAAGATGAACGAGTTCAATAACTGGTCCTTGGCATTGCGAAGTTCGGTGTCCGTTGGCGGCTGTGTCTTAAGCAATTGAATCTGGTGCTCCATCGCCTGCAACGCGTCGACAGTGGAGGCGCTCTTTGTCGCGGCTTCGACGACAAACGGTCCGGGGTAATCGAATGCCGCGCCGAAATGACCACCGACGGAATAAGCGAGGCCAAGCTTGGTACGTACGTCCTGAAACAGCCGCGAACCGAAGCCACCGCTGAAAATTTCGTTCATGACGCTGAGCGCGTAGTAGTCCGGGTTGTCGCGTTGAGTGCCCAGACCGACCAATAGAGCGTTGCTCTGATTGACATCGCTCTTCTGTACGAAATAGACGCCTGGTTTTGGGCCGGGGAAAGTCTGTTTCGCAGTCACAAATTTCTCGCCGCGGGGAATTGACGCAAAAGCGGCGCGCACTTTTTTCTCCATCTCCGCAGAGTTGAAGTCGCCAACGACGCCGATCACCATGTTGCTACCGCTCAGGGTGCTGTCGTGCCAATGCGATAGATCTTCGAGTTTGACGGCGGCGATGGTTGCGAATTCCGGGTCTCGGCCGTAGGGGCTGTCGGATCCGTACACCAGCTTGAGCGCTTCGCGCGATGCAATTTCTCCCGCATCGTCGTTGCGACGTGCGATGCCTGACTCGGCGGCATGCTTCGCGAGCGTCAGCTTGTCCTCTTTGAACGCAGGGTGCAGAAGAAGATCCGTTGTGAGACCAAACACCTGATCGAAGTCAGGACCGAGGCAGGACCAGTGCAGCGAGGTCGAGTCCAGGCCGCCGCTTGTTTCCACTTTTGCGGCTTTCGCTTCGAGAATGGCGTCCATCTCATCGCCAGTGTGCGTTTTGGTTCCGCTGGTGCGCCATGCCTGGCCGTAAAGGCTAATCAGACCCACTTTTGCGGCCGGCACATCACGAGAGCCGCCGCGAATGCGAATAAACCCATCGATCAGTGGCAGCTCGTGATCTTCTTCGAGCAGCAGGACGATTCCGTTATCCAGAACGATGCGCTTCGGAAGGTCAGGCTTGAACGCATGGAGCGGAGGGATCGGGATTTTCTTCCACTCCGGCTCGGGAGCAGACGCGGTCTGCGCACATGCGGCAATGGACACGGTTGCGGTTGCAAATATGAGCAGTGATCTGGAGATGATATTCATTTGCCACCTCCGGACGTTGCGGGCTTCGCAGGCGCTTGAAATTCGATCATCGCGTACGTGCGATTGCTCGTAATAAATACTTTGTTTGCCACGCGTCTAATGTCTGCCTTTGACACTGCGTCGATTCGATTCAGTTGTTTGAACAATTCGCGCCAGTCTCCATAACGTAATTGATATTCGGCGAGCTGGTTCGCAAGGCCAGAGTTATCGTTCAGGCCGCGAAGAATATCTGCGCGCGCACGTGTTTTATACATCTGTAGCTCTTCGTCGCTGACATCCGTCGTCTTGAGGGTGTCGAGTTCTTTATGGATTGCGGTGCGCATCTCTTCGGGAGTATGTCGCGGCAACGGCACAGCGAGAAATGCAAATAGTCCGGGATACTTGATTCCGGGAAAGCCAGAGAACCCTTCTGCGTCCGCAGCGATCTGCTGGTCGCGCACCAAACTCTTGTAGAGGCGAGATGTGCGGCCATTCGATAGCACATCGCTAATCGCGTCGTACACGGCATCATCCGGGTCGCGATAATCCGGCTTGTGATAGCCCTCGATGTAGAGCGGCTGAGAGGCCTCGTGCAGGACCACGGATTTCTCAGCAAATTGCCGCGGCTCGATGGTCGTCATTTCGGGAGGTTTGGGGCCGGCAGGGATGCGCCCGAAATACTTCTCGAGGATCGGCATCGTCTCGCTGGCTTTCACATCGCCGACTACAGCTACGACGATATTCGACGGTACGTAGTATTCCTTGTGAAAAGCTAGTGCTTCGGTTGCGGTGAGCTGGCTCACCTCTGAAGGCCACCCGATGCCCGAGCGCTGGTAGGGATGCGCGACGTAGGCAGTCGCGATGAATTGCTCGACCATGCGGCCGATGGGATTGGAATCAGTGCGCATGCGGCGTTCTTCCAGAACGACATCGCGCTCTTTATAGAATTCACGGGGGACCGGATTCATGATCCGGTCGCTCTCCAGGTAGGCCCAGAGTTCTACGCGGTTCGAGGGCATGCTCCAGAAGTAATTGGTCTCATCCATGCCCGTGGACGCGTTCACACCGGTGGCGCCGTTATGCTCTGCGATCTCGGTGAACTGGTTTGGGACTACATACTTCTGGGCCGCAGCAACAGACGCGTCGAAGGCGGTCTTCAACTGGCTGAGCTTTGCGGGGTCCTGGCCAACGCGTTTCCGCAATTCAAGGTCGTAGGCTGCATACGCTTGTTCGACTTTATCGAGCGCGACTTTTTCCGCAGCGTAGTCGGTCGTGCCGATGTCTTTCGTGCCCTTAAATGCAAGGTGTTCAAACATATGCGCGAGGCCCGACTGGCCCATCGGATCGTCGACGTCGCCTACGTCCACAACGGTGAAGTATGAAAATACCGGGGCTTCGGGGCGTTCGCAGACGATCAGTGTGAGGCCGTTGGGGAGGACCTTGGTAGTGGTGCGTTTTTCAAACGCGGACACGTCCTGCGCGAAAACGTGAGCAACGCAGAAAAAGAGGGCAAGCAGGGAAAAGCGGCGTACAAATTGCGGCATATGTGTTGGACTCTACTTTGTTTGCGAAGTATAGCGAAAGCGAGGCATTTTCTGTGCCGGCCTAGCCATTTATTCTGCGCGCAGGGCATTACTGGGGTTGATGGATGCGGCGCGGCGCGCCGGCAGTGCGGCCGCTAAAAGCACAACCAGTGCCACAATAACCGTCACGATAGCCAGTATCAGCGGGTCGAACGTCGAGACGTGGTAGAGCTGGCTGCGGAGGGTGCGAGTCAGGATCAACGCGACGGGAATCGTAATCAGAATGCTGAGGCCGGCAAGTTTCAGTACATCGAGCAGCATCAATCGGACAACGCCGAGGCGATCAGCGCCGAGCGCCATGCGTATGCCAATCTCGCGCGTTCGCTGGGCGGTGGAATATGCCAGCACACCGTAGAGGCCAATCGCGGCCAGCAGGGTCGCCAATAGGCCGAATCCAACCGCAAGCAAGGCCACTATGCGTTGAGTGCTGATGTTGTCGTCAATCTGCGCGTCAAGCGTTCTGAGCGAATCGAGGACGAGTTTTGAATCGAGCTGCTGCATGGAGAGGCGAATGGTATTCATCGTTTCTTCAGGCGCGGCGTAAGTGCGCACGTAATACATCATGCCGCCGAGCGGCTGCTCCTGTTGCAGGTAGGAGCGAAAGAGCGCCGGTTTGATTTCGGCGTTGACGCTTTGATGGATGGCGTTGCGGGAGACGCCGATGATCTGGGTATCGAACTTCTCGTCTTTGGTCTTGCTGGCGGAGACCAGTTTGCCGATAGCGTTTTGCGCATTGCCGAAATACTTCGTTGCGAAGCTTTGATTGACGATGGCGACCTTGGGATGGGTGGCGTCGTCCTGCTCGGTGAAGGCGCGACCGGCGATGAGCGGCATCTGCATGGCTGCGAAATAACCGGGCGTGACATCGGAGGTTTCCGGCGAGATGTTCTCGTCTTCCTGTGGCGTATAACCCGCGATGCTGATGCTGTTAATGGAGTTGTTGCCGGTTAATTCCGGGTTGTCAGTTGCGGCAACGGCGCGGACACCGGGCAAACTGGAGAGTTGGCTGAGGATGCGCTTGTGCAGTGGGGCAACCTGGCCCGGTGCGTAGCCGGCGAGAGCAGGATCGACGGCGAACTGGACAACGTGATCGGTCGCAAAACCGACATCGACGGCGCGCAGGTTATGGAGTGTCCGGACGAAAAGACCGGAACAGACGAGGAGAAGGAGACTAAGGCCGATTTGCAGACCTACAGTGGCGCGACGGAAGTTGAGTCTTCCTCCGGTGCTGCCCGAAGACTGGTTCTTCATCGGGCCGACGAGGTCGGGCTTCCAGAATTGCATGACGGGAGCAAGGCTGAAGAGCAAGCTAACGCCGGCGGCGACAGCGAAGTTGAATAACAGGATGCGAGTGTCGAGCTGGCTTGAGAATGTGGGCTCGCCATTGGTCAGCGGCATTCGGCTGAGGAGCAGGCGAGTCGCTGCAGGAGCGACGAGGAGCGCGGCGGCGCCGCCGCTGAGGCCGACCATCAGCCCCTCGATAATGAGTTGCTGAATCATACGACCGCGTTTCGCGCCAAGCGCGTAACGCATTGAGAATTCGCGCGTGCGTGCCGCGGCACGCACGAGGACAAGGCTGGCGACGTTGACCGATGCCATGAGGATGACGAGCACAACCATACCCATGACGGCGAGCAGGGGAGTGCGCAAGTCGTCACGCTGATAGGAAAATCCTTCGCCGCCGTCGAGCACGAGCAGGCGGCTTTTGTTGAGAAACTCGTCGACGAAGTGCGGCTTCCGGGTTTCCATCGCTTTCAATTCATCGGCGCGTTCGGCGTGCCACAGCGGAGCAAGCGAGACCTCGGCCCGCTTGGCGGATTCGCCTGGCTTGAGCCGGCCGATGATGTTCATCCATTTTGAGCGGCGTTCTTGGAGGTCATCGACGCCGGGGATGACCTGAGGCTTCATCGTCATTGGAACAAAAATGTCTGCAGGCGAGCCCCAAATCGCACTTTGAAAGCCGGGCGCAGCGACGCCAACAACCTGGAATGGGTGACCATTAATCGATACGGTTTGATTAAGGATGCGTGGATTGGCGCCGAAGTGGCTGCGCCAATAATTGAAGCTCAGAACGGAAACGGGGCTGCCGTTTTTGTCAACGTCGTCCTGTTGAGTAAAGACGCGACCGAGTGCGGGTGGTACTCCGAGGACATTGAAGTAGTTGCCCGTGACGAGTTCGGCGTTCGCGAGGTTCGAGCGATTGTCGTATGCAAGGCCGACCTGGGCCTGGTCCATGCCGATCAGTCCGTCGAAGACCTGATTCTTGTCGCGTAGAGCGAGGTACATGGGATAGGAGAAGTAGGCTTCCTGGCTGCCGCCATTGATGGAGATGCGGCCATTCCACACTTTGCCTGTGCCCTGAAGCACGACAAGTTGGCGCGGATCGTGGACAGGAAGCAAGCGGAGGAGTGCCTGATCGAGCAGAGAGAAGATCGCGGTATTCGCGCCAATCGCGAGCGCCAGAGTCAGCACGGCGGTGAGGGTGAAGCCCGGAGCGTGGCGCAACTGGCGCCATGCATATCGAATGTCCTGCAGGATTGCTTCCATTACGTCGTGTCTCCTCTGAATTGTTGCTGCCGCTTCGACGGCTTGTTGTGGTTTTGAGAAGCTATTGGGATCGCAAGGCTTTGCTGGGGTCGATCGAAGCCGCGCGTCGTGCGGGAATGGCAGCTGCGATGAAGGCGACGGCGGCGATGATGACTGTGACAGCGGCCAGGACTGCGGGGTCGGCCGGGGACACATGGTAGAGCTGGCTCTGCAGGGTGCGAGTGAGCAGCAGGGCGACGGGAATGGTGATGACAATACTGATGCCGGCGAGTTTCAGCACATCGAGCAGCATCAGTTTCACGACGCCCATGCGGTCGGAGCCAAGCGCCATGCGTATGCCGATTTCGCGTGTGCGCTGGGTGGTGGAGTATGCGAGGACTCCGTAGAGGCCGATGGCGGCCAGCAGGGTGGCGAGGAGGCCGAACCCTACGGCGAGCATGGCGACAATGCGCTGGCTGCTGATGTTGTCGTCAATTTGCGCGTCGAGCGTGCGCATGGTGTCAGGAACGAGCTTGGAGTCGATTTGCTGCAGGCTTTGTCGGATGGTGTTGATAGCCTGCTCGGGCGGTGTGTAGGTGCGGACGTAGTAAGTGAGGTTACGCGGCTGCGCCTGTTGGAGGAGCGGCCGGTATTGGGTGGGGATGGGGTCGGCGTCCACTTTGCTGTGAATGTTGTTGCGGCTGACTCCAATAATTTGGATGTCGTACTTCCTATCCTTGCCGCCGCCTGAGCCGATCATTTTTCCTAGGGCGTTTTGCGTGCCACCGAAGAACCTTTTCGCCAGCGCTTCATTGACGATGACGACCTTTGGGTGTGTGAGATCGTCCTGATCCGTAAAGTTGCGCCCCGCGATGAGGGGGATTTGCATGGTAGACAGATAGCTCGTGGTCACAACAGGCTGTTCCACATCCATGTCTTCTTCATCGCGCGGGGTGTACCCCTGGATGGAAATGTTTCCGCCTTCATCGTCGCCTGCAAGTTCCGGGTCATCGGTGGCGCCGACGCTCTTCACGCCGGGAAGGCCAGTGAGTTTGTCCAGGATGCGCTGGTGAAGCGGGACGAGCTGAGTGGGGGAGTAGCCGGCGAGGACGGGATCCATGCCGAACTGGATGATGTGATCGGTGGCAAAGCCTACGTCCACGGCGCGGAGATTACGCAGGGTGCGGACGAAGAGTCCGGAGCAGGTGAGGAGCAAGAGGCTGAGGCCGATTTGCAAGCCTACGGTGACGCGCCGGAAGTTGAGGCGGCCGCCGGTTGAGCCTGCGGATTGGGACTTCATTGGGCCGACGAGGTCGGGCTTCCAGAATTGCGCAATGGGCGCGAGAGAAAAGATGAGGCTGACGGCGATGGCAACGACAAAGTTGAAAAGCAGAACGCGGGTATCGAGCTGGCCGGAGAAGGCGGGTTCGTTGCCGCCCTGGGGCATGCGGCTGAGCAGGAGGCGAGTTGCGACGGGAGCAACCATGAGAGCGAATACGCCGCCTGAAATGCCGATGAGCAGCCCCTCGATCAGGAGTTGCTGGATCATGCGAAAGCGTTTGGCGCCGAGGGCGTAGCGCATGGAGAATTCGCGAGTGCGCGCCGCCGAGCGTACGAGGACGAGGCTGGCGACATTAACGGAGGCCATGAGTATGACAAGGATGACCATTCCCGTGACGACGAGCAGGGGTGTGCGCAGATCGTCGCGCTGATAGGAGAAGCCCTTCGCTCCGTCGAGGACGAGCAGGCGGCTCTTGTTTAGAAATTCATCGATGAATCGGGGCGAGTGTGAGTTGATCGCCTTAAGTTCATCGGCGCGCAACGAGTGCCAAAGCGGAGCGAGGGATGCTTGCGCCTGTTCGGCTGACTCACCGCGCTTCAGGCGCCCGATTATATTCATCCATCGGGCGGTGCGGCGATCGAGATCATCCCAGCCGGGTGTGATTTGCGGTTTCATTGTGATGGGAACGAAGAGGTCTGCGGCGCCGCCCCAGATCACGCTTTTGAAGCCGGGCGCGGCGACTCCAATGACCTGGAACGGGTGCCCGTTGATGGTGATGGTCTGGCCGACGATTTTTGGATCGGAGCCGAAATGATTCTTCCAGAAGTTGAAACTGAGGACAGCGACAGGACTGCCATTTTTGGTGATGTCGTCCTGCTGTGTCATGGCGCGGCCGATAGCGGGGCGGACGCCCAGCACATCGAAGTAGTTGCCGCTGACCATTTCGCCGTTGGCCAGGTTGGACTGATTGTTGTAGGCGACTCCCACTTGGACTTGATCGGTCGCGATGAGGCCGTCGAAGGCCTGACTCTTATCGCGCAGATCGCGATACATGGGGTAGGAGAAGTAGGCTTCGGTCGCGCCGCCGTGCGTCGACGTGCGGCCTTCCCAGGCTTTGCCAGTTCCTTCAAGCAAGACGAGCTGCCTGGGATCGCGAACCGGAAGCAGACGCAACAGGGCTTGATCGAGCAGCGAGAAGATCGCAGTATTTGCGCCGATGGCCAGAGCGAGCGTGATGACAGTGGTGATGGCGAAGCCGGGCGCGCTGCGCAGTTGGCGAACAGCGAATCGAAAATCCTGCCAGATTGCTTCCATCTCGTCGGCTCTCCTGAATATTGTTTGAGTTATTCCTGTCGCAATGCACTCATCGGCTCGATTCGCGCCGCGCGTTGTGCGGGCACGCAGGCTGCGATGAATGCTGTGAGTGCCAGTACGGAGCACATGATTGCGATTGTGAGTGGATCGCGCGGAGCAACCGCGAACAGCATGCTGCGAAGCAGTGAGACCGCAGCAAGTGACACACCTAATCCCAGTACCATGCCTGCACCGACCAGCACAGCGGCCTGCCGCAGCACCATGCGCAGTACGTCGGAGCGACGCGCGCCGACCGCCATGCGCAACCCGATAGAACGCGTCTGCTGTTCCACCATGTATGACATCACCCCATAGAGCCCGGCTGCTCCCAGCAACAAGGCAAGGCCACCGAAGATGCAGAGCAGAATCATGTTGAATCTTTGGCGGGCCAGAGACTCATCCATCACGGACTGCATTGTGGCCATCTTCAGCAACGGCATGTGAGCATCGCGCAGAAAGAGTTGCCGTATCGGTTCGACGACGTCAGATGGCGGTCCCTGTGTACGAACAATCCAGGAGGTACCCATCAGTTCATTACCCATTGCCGTTAGGCGGTCCAGATTTTGTGCGGAGGGAAGGTACAGCATCGCAGGGGAATCCTGATCCAGACCGTCTTCTTTCGTGTCTCCAACGACTCCGACGATCTCGCGCGGTACATCCGTGAAACTCGGCCCCATCGCACGGCCGATCAGGATGTGCTCGCCGAGCGGGCTTCGATCGGCGAAAAACTCGTGGGCAAGTTCGCGGTTGATAATGATGGTCGCTTGAGCGGAGTGTGTGTCACGCGTATCAAAAGCGCGGCCCATGATGACCGGAATCTTCAGTGTAGAGAAGTATTCCGCGCTTACGGGACGAAACTTCGCGTCTCCGTCTGCTCCATTCGTTTTCGCGGGATGTCCAATTATTTCGAATGGCAGATCTGGGTTCAGACGCGTCGGCAGACCGATGGAGGTCGCCGCGGAGACGACGCCCCGCCGAGCTTTGATATCCGCAAGAAGCGCATCTTCCTTTTGTGCGAGCAGCGCAGAAGTGAAAGCGTCGCGCGCGTCGAATGTGGTCTGAAAAGTTAAAGTATTGCCGGCATCGAAGCCCGGCTTTACGTGTATAAGCCGCCAGAAGCTGCCAAGTAACAAGCCTGCACCGATCAACAGGACGAGAGAAACCGCTACTTCTCCGATAACCAGCAAGCGCTGCGGCAAGTTTCGAGTGCCTATGGACTGGTTTGGGTTTGAACGCAACGCCTCGTTAAGGCGAATGTTGCGCATTTCAAGCGTCGGCACAACGCTGAATATCGCCGCGCAGGTGAGCACTCCCGCAGCGACGAAGAGGACAACGGGCAGGTCGATTTGCAGCAGCGCAAATTCAGGT
>DATMOZ010000003.1:0-4171 GCA_035567995.1 Acidobacteriaceae bacterium | reverse complement strand
GCCGCATCAGTGCGGAATCGATACCGAGTTTCTGCGCGGCATCTGCGGCGAACTCATCGCGTGAGATGCGGTTCGGCATGCGGCGGATATGCGGCAGCAGGTAGTTGATCGCTTTTACCTTCGCTTCAGCGTTGCGGGCCGGGAACAGCGTCCGTGCGCGGGCTATCAGGTAGTCGGGATGCCGCTGCGCGGCTTTGATCGCCGCCAGGTACGCGCCAGCGCCGCGCTCGCGGATGTACCGGTCCGGATCGAGTCCGCCATCGAGCGCGACGACCTTCACGGTAAAGCCTTCTTCTGTCAGCATGCCGATGGATTTCTCCGCCGCGTTCGCGCCTGCGGTATCGGGATCGAAATTCACGATTACCTGCTTGGTGAAGCGTCCGAGCAGGCGCACCTGCGCTTCAGTAAACGCTGTGCCGCTGGTCGCGATCACATTTTTCGCCGCCTGCATCCATACGGAGATGCAATCCATCTGGCCCTCGACCAGCAGGGCGAAGTCATACTGGCGGATCGTCTGCTTCGCCTTGTCGAGATTGAACAGCACGTTGCCCTTGGTATAGAGAGGCGTTTCCGGCGAGTTGATGTATTTCGGGCCGGCCTTGTCTCCGCTTTCAAGAGCGCGCGCGGTGAACGCGATAACGCGGCCGCTCTCATTGGAGATAGGAAATGTGATGCGCTTGCGGAACCGCGCATAGAGCGGCCCTGCGCTGCCGTCTTCCTGCTGCTTCCAACTGAACAGGCCGGACGCGCGCAGCGTCTCTTCATCGAATGCGCCTTTGAAGCGGTCGCGCAGTGCGGTGAAAGAGTCCGGCGCAAAGCCGAGGCGGAATTTCGCGATGGCTTCCGCGGCCAGTCCGCGTCCGGTCAAATATTCGCGGGCCGCGGCGGCTTCGGGCGCTTTCAACTGTTCCTCAAACCAGGCGCATGCGGCTTCCTCAATGTCGAGCAATTTACCGCGTAAACGCGCCTCTTTTGCCTCTTCCGGCGATGAAAACTCGCGTTTTGGCAGTGGGATGCCGCACTTTTGCGCGACGGTGCGCACCGATTCAGGGAAGCTCTGCGACTCCATCTTCTGCACGAAGGTGAAGACATCGCCGGACTGTCCGCAGCCGAAGCAATGAAAGAACTGCTGCGTTGCGTGCACGTTAAACGATGGCGTCTTCTCGCTGTGGAACGGGCAGAGCCCGCGAAAGTTCTGCGCGCCCGCGCGGTCAAGCCGCACGTAGTCGCCGATAATGCGAACGATGTCTGCCTGCTGCTTTACGGATTGTGCGAAATCGTCTGCCATGGGGCTTGCAGCATCGAGTGTAGTCGAGGCGGCCAACCCGATTCAGCCTGCCGCCAACTCAATGAATATGCGCGCTACGAAGTACATCCACTCCTGCCTGCCGCGAACAGTGGCACGCGAACTATGCGCCATATTTTGAAAAGCTCGGAATCCAGTTTCACAAGCTGGCCAGGCCGGAAGATTCCGTCACCCTTTAGCTGATTTGCGGATTTCGCTAGCGCTGATTGAATGGAGAACTGTGATGTCGACGCCGATACTTCTGGTTTCGCTGGCGCCCACGTTCATCTTCGCGCTGGTGTTTCTGATGATGCCGCGGGTCCGCGAAGGAATTCTGTTCGGCGTCAGCGTGCCAGTCGAGTTTGCTGAGAGCGCCGCCGGACAGTCGATCCTGGCCAGGTATCGTTCGCGTGTGCTTGTTGTATTTTTTGCTGCGATGATTGCCGGGGGAGCCGCGGTGCTTCGCGGTCAGCAGACCATTCTGACCGCAGTCACGATTGCGGAGTTCCCGCTTTATTGCTGGGCCTGGGTGTGGGCGTGGCATCAGACGCAGCCTTTCGCAGTCAAGGTGCCGCTGCGTCGCAGCGCTTCGTTAGAACCTGCAAACAAAGTCGACGGCTTCTCGCTGAGCCAGCTCGTCGCGCTGATACCGCTGCTTTTTGCGTCCGCATATTTGCGGCTTCATTGGTCACAGATACCTGCACGCTTCTCCGTCCATTGGCGAGCGGATGGTGTCCCTGACGGTTGGTCTGAACGTACCGTTGCCGGAGTGTTCGGCACTGTCATCGTGGGAGCGATGCTGGTTCTGGGTATCGCAATCCTGAGCTGGCTTGTGGGCCGCGTGAGCCCGCATCAGGCGCGCCAGATGCGTCCGATTCTCGCTGTCGCCAGTTGGATGATGTCGGCCCTCTTCACTGCGATCGCGCTCCATCCGTTCAGCGCGAATCCTGAATCGGAACCGCGCTTCATCTTCTGGATCACCGCGGCAGGCATGGTGGCGCTCATATCGACACTGTCCTACGTGATGAATCTTCCTTTGCGTGATGCCGCGAATCCATGGGACGGGACACCGGATTCGGGCTGGCGATGGGGACTTGTGTACTACAACCCGGCAGACTCGGCCGTGCTCGTGAAGAATCGCTTCGGTCTCGGATGGACGTTGAACTTCGCCAGCCCGCAGGCGAAGCTCGTAGTCGCCGGCACACTGCTCTTCACCGCAATCGTGATCTTCATCGTGCTGGCATCGGTGCGCGTGCACTCTTAATGCAGCGCGGCGGCCAGCGTCGGTTTATCCGCCGGATTTCTGTTACGATTTTTCCGGCGCACAGGGGCGCATCCGGTTCGCGGAAAGGGTAGAAGCCCACCCGCTTGCAGTACATCTTCGCGTACCTTCTTTCAGCCCGACATGCGGACGACGGGCGTTTCAACGAAAGGAGGTCGCCATGTCGACCAATCCCCAGCAAACGACGTACTCACTCCCTGAGCGTCCGAATCTCCGCCATCTGAACGATCAAGCCAAGGACCTGCTTAGGGCAGGTGCGGCAAGTTCCCTGACGAACGCACAGTTCAAGATCGCCCGCCTCTATGGATTTTCCAGTTGGCCGAAGCTGAAAGCCCACGTCGAATCTCTCGAGGAGATCGGACAACTCAAACAAGCGATCGACGCCAACGACATCGATCAAGTTAAAAGCATGATGTCGCGCAACCCCGCGCTGCACCGCGCTCCGCTGGGCTATGCCAAAGACGGGCCACTGACCTGGGTGGCCGAATGCCGCGTTCCGTGGGAGCCTCCTACTCGGGTGAGATTAGAGATGGCGAAGTGGATGATCGAAAACGGATCGGATATACACCAGGGCGGTGACGGGCCGTTGATGCGCGCTGCGCTCAATGGCGATCGCATCCCGATGATGGAGCTGCTTGTATCGAGCGGCGCAGACGTGAACGCCGCGTGGCACGGGCACTACCCGATCATCTTCGCTCCGTGTGAGACTGTGGATCCGGTGGCTCTTCGATGGCTCCTGAAACACGGGGCCGATCCGGACTGTGTCGCACCAACGGGATGGAACTCACCTAACAGTCCGCCGACGGCACTGGATTACGTTATCCAATCCTACTTGCGTGCGCCAAAGGCACTCAGCGCGTGCATCGATGCCCTTCTCGATGCCGGGGGCGTTACCAGATACAACCTTCGCCCTGTGCTGGCATTGCTGCGCGGCCGCCTCGATCATCTGGCAGAGCAACTCGATGCTGACCCGACACTGTTGAGCAGGCAATTTCCAGAACTCGATTGCGGCACGACGAACGAGCGGATGCTCACGCTGCGTGGAGCGACGTTGCTGCACGTAGCAGCGGAGTACGGCAATCTCGAAGCGGCCAAACTTTTGCTGGATCGCGGGGCAGACGTGAATGCGCCAGCGACGATGGATGAAGCCGGCGTTGGGGGGCAGACGGCGCTCTTTCATGCGGCAACGCAGCGAGACGACGATCTAGGCTTGCCGATGGTGCAGTTGTTAGTCGAGCGTGGAGCGGACCTTTCGATTCGAGTCAAACTGCCGGGGCACTATGAAAAGCCGCTCGACCTGGTTGAATGCACACCTCTAGGATATGCACAGATGTTTCCCGGCCGGGAAGGCAAGACGGTGGCATTGTTGCTGGAGCGGGGAGCTTCGCTATAGCGCCTTATCGCGGAAGGTGTCGGTGCGCGTGCACTCTTAAGGCAGCGCGGCGGCAAGCGTCGCGCGCAGATCTGCTGGCGTGCGACCGCGCTCGCGCAGCGTCCGCAGGCTGAGGGCGTCGTGCCGCTTTGCCAGCCGCTGGCCTTGTTCATCCAGCAGGAGCCCGCAGTGGAACCACGCGGGAGAATTTACTCCCAGCGCCCGGGCCAGC
>DATMOZ010000002.1:0-3028 GCA_035567995.1 Acidobacteriaceae bacterium | reverse complement strand
GTCCGAATATCTGGTTCACTGACGATCTCGATCAGCGGAGTGCCGCTGCGATTCAGGTCAACGTAAGTGCGGTCCCGCGAATCGGGAAATCCATCATGCAGGCTCTTCCCGGCATCCTCTTCCATGTGCAGGCGCGTGATCCCAATGCGTTTCGTGCCACCGGGCACTGCGATCTCAAGATACCCATGTTCGGCGAGCGGCCTGTCGTACTGCGAGATCTGGTAGCCCTTCGGCAAGTCTGGATAGAAATAGTTCTTGCGCGCAAAGATCGATGTCTCCCGAATCTCGCAGTTAATCGCCTGCGCCGCCATGATGGCGTACTCGACCGCGCGCGCATTCAGAACCGGCAGCGCCCCGGGCAGACCGAGGCACACAGGGCAGCACTGCGTATTCGGCGGCGCACCAAACTTCGTCGAGCAACCGCAGAATGCCTTCGTCTTCGTAAGCAACTGGACGTGAACTTCGAGGCCGATCACCGGCTCGTATTTTGTGAGTACATCGGCGGGCAGCGCGCTGGTAGTCATCCTGCTGTCATTTTACCGTCGATGCGCACCTGCGCGGTGATGCTCATGGACGAGCTTCGTAGATCAGGTTGAACGGAGTTTCCGCGGCGCGCCGGAACCGCGTCAGTCCTGCGGATGTGATCACATCTCTCATGCGAGCTTCACCCGACTGCGCACCGAGGCAGAGCGCAACCTCCTGCGAGCGTGAGCAGGGCGTACAAAGCATCGTCGAGAACGAGTAATAGACCCGCCCCACCGGATTCAGATTGTCCTTCAACTCGTCGTTCGCAAAAGGCTCCACGATCATCCATGTCCCATCTTTCGCCAGGGTGCTGCGCACATGTTTTGCGGCCCCGACCGGATCGCCCATGTCGTGAAGGCAATCGAACATTGTCACTAAGTCATAATCCTGTCCGGGATAGTCTTTCGCCTTCGCAAGGGCAAACGTGACGCGATCGTCAACGCCTTCCGCTTTGGCCTTTTCCCTCGCGGTCTCTATCGAGCCCTCATGATAGTCAAAGCCAGTGAAATGGGACTTCGGAAAAGCCTTCGCCATCAGCAGGGTGGAGGCGCCATGCCCGCATCCGACGTCAGCTACGCGTCCACCGGCCTGCAGTTTCTCGAGCACGCCGGTGAGTGACGGAATCCATGAGCTGACCAGGTTCGCGGCGTACCCTGGCCGGAAGAATTTTTCCGTTCCGTGAAAGACATGCTCGTCGTGTTCGTGCCAACCCATGCCTTCTCCGGTCTTGAAGGCGTTGGCCAGCCGGGGCACTGCCATCAACGCTCCCAGCGCGACCTCGAACGCACCCGGAATGTATGCGGGGCTGTCTTCGTTCGCAAGCGCGAAGCTTTGTTCCTCTGTCAGGTAGAACTTGTCCGCTTTGTCGTCATACATCACATAGCCGCCGGCCGCCTGTGAGCTGAGCCATTCGCGAACGTACCGCGCATCGGTGCCCGTTTTATCCGCCAGCTCGGTGTGCGTCATCGGCCCGCCGGCGGCGAGCGCTTTGTAAAGGCCAAGCTGCTCGCCCAGAACAGCCATCCCCGCGTGAGCAGCAGCTCCGAGATCGTTTACGAAGCGGCCAAGAAATTCGTTGAGCTTTTGCGTATCGACAGCCATATGGCCTCCTGGATTTTCATCGCAAGCGGCACGCATTGCGGGCCTGTTTGCGGCAAGTCGCCCGGAAGATGAGCGCGAGGGATTTATCTGCGCACAAGATCGACGGACAGAAATGTAAACCTCCAATTGCTCGCCGCGCAAACAGGTGCAGATTCGGCGATAGACTATGGTCAGCATGATTCTCCCCTTTGTCCGCGAGATGTTCGCGGAACTGGAACAAGCGACAGCATTTCAGCGTGTGCGGCGCCACCTGGCGGCCGGCTCGGGGCGAATCCGTGTGTCTGGCCTTACCGCGACGGCGCGGGCCCTGTATCTGCCGCTGATGGCGCGTGCGGCCAATTCTCCCGTTCTCGTGTTGGTTGCGGACAATAAAGCCGCAGAACAGTTGCACTCAAACGTCATCGTCGCGGCGGAACTGACCGGTGCCGTTGCGCCCGAACAGGTGCTGCGACTGCCCGCGCATGACGTGCTGCCCTTCGAAAATCTTTCGCCACACCCTGAGATACAGGAACAGCGCGCATCCGTGCTTTGGAAAATAGCGACCGGCGCGGCCTCGATCGTAATCGCGCCCGTGGAAGCGGCCTGCATGCGGCTGTTCGGCACGGAGTATTACGCCGACCTCACGCGCATACTCCGACGCGGCGAAGAGCACGACCTGGCCGCACTAATCAAGCACCTGAACACGGTCGGCTATTCGCCCGTCGATGTAGTGGAGATGCCGGGCCAGTATGCATTGCGTGGAGGCATCCTCGACGTTTATCCGCCCGAGAGCGACCGCCCCGTGCGCGTGGAGTTTTTTGGCGATGAGATCGATGCGATGCGGCGTTTCGAGCCAGAGTCACAACGGAGCTATGCGCCCGTGGATGAAATCGCCCTGCTGCCACTGACAGAGACGCCGGTGACTGAAAAGTTGCTCGCAGCGGTCAACGCACGTCTTAGCGGCGCGAGAGTCGAAGGCGATGCCGATATTGTGGAGCGTGCGATTGCCGCCGGCGGAGTCAGTGTGTTTCCGGGTTGGGAGTTTTTCGCCGCGGTTGCAGGCGCAAAAAGTTCGCTCATTGATCTCATGCCGCGCGCACAAGTCTTCGTAGAAGAACCGGCGATGGTGATGAATCAGGCAGATCGCTGGTGGGAGAAGTTGGGCCAGCGGCATGACCGCAGCGGCATTGGAAAGCTGATCACTCCAGATGATCTTTATCTGCAACCGCAGGAGCTGCGAAACCAGTTGCAGTGGCTTCCCGGATTGGAGCTTGACCAGCTCGGTGCAGTCGACATTCTGGATGTCGATATGACCGCCGGAGAAATCGCGCTGCACACGCGGCCGACCATGCGTTTTCACGGTTCGATGCCCGCCCTGATCGAGGACCTGAAAGCGCTATCCAATGCAGGCAAGCGCATCCTG
>DATMOZ010000001.1:0-5135 GCA_035567995.1 Acidobacteriaceae bacterium | reverse complement strand
CACAGCAACAGAATGCCAAGCGCCTGCCAGAAAGTGATCTGGCGCAAGCCGAAGAGCGGCGGCAGCAGCCAATTCCACAGGTGCAGCACGATTTCGCCGCCGATGGCGACAAATAGCACCATCGCCAGAATCGCCACCGGAGCAAGCCAAATCCATCTCTTCCATCCCTTCGATCCTCTATTCATGTTCAGTTCCTCACGCTTTCGTAAATTCGTCGTAGATACTGTGCAATCGCTCACGCAGATGCAGTACCGCGTAGCGTTTGCGTGAAAGCAGCGTGTTCACGCTGACGCCGGTGTCGGCCGCCATCTGCTTGAAGCTGCGTCCTTCCAACTCGTGCGCAACAAACACCGTGCGCTGCTCCTCCGGCAGCTCGTCGACCGCCAACTCGAGCGCAGCGAGAAGCACGCTGCGGGCATAGAGCGCCTCCGGTCCAGCGTCGGGCGAAGGCAGCAGATCCTCGAACTGCAGCAGCTCGTCGTCCTCGTCGGCGAGGGCGTTGTCGCTGAAGCTCTCGGGCTTCTTCTTGCGGAACAGATCGGTGATGCGATTGCGCGCTACGCGAAACAGCCAGCCGGTGACGTGCTCGATCGGCATCAGCAGGCGGTTCGCTTCCACCAGCTCGTAGAAGACGTCCTGCAGAATGTCTTCAGCGTCGCGCGGGTCGGGCACGCGCCGGCGGATGAAGTTGAGCAGGCGGGACTGCTCCCGCTTGACCACTTCGGAGATCCGCTCGTCCTGTTCGTGTGCCATCCGCTCCAGGCTCGCCGCATCCTGCACCTACGGCTGTAGACGAATGAAGGGGTGCGGATATTGTAGGGTCGCTGAGAAGCAGTGCTGGAAAAAACGCGGTTTCCGGTAGGTAAATCTTTCTCGAGACTCGAAGCAACCCAGAAAAGCCTGCCGAGGTAAGCAACTATCTGCCGAATGGCGATAGTCTGACTCCACGGGACCGTATGCAGCGGACGATTGTTGCGGCGGTTACCTTGAGCCTTCGCAGGGAGATTGGCATTGTCGCTCTGAAGGCTGAATGGAGATATGAGTGTCGAATTTGAAGATAATTTTTGCAGCGGCGATTGCAGTATTCAGCGTGTCAGCTTACTCCCAGCAGGTCATCACCTGTTCCTCCGACGAAGGCAACCGTCATACTTGCAGCGCTGATGTTCGCGGCGGCGTCGAACTGACGAACCAGCGAAGCGGCTCAGCGTGCCAGCGTGGGTACAGCTGGGGAACAGACCGGGACGGCATCTGGGTCGATCATGGGTGCCGCGCCGATTTCACGATCAGACCTTACAACCCTTACGTGAATCAAGCTGGCCGCGCCGGGCTGATCAACTGTTCTTCCAGCGATGGCGAGCGGCACAACTGCCCGGCTGATACCAGCGGCGGAGTTCTGATGGTCGACCAGCGAAGCGGCTCCCCGTGCACGCGTGGATACAGCTGGGGAGAAGATCAGAATTCGATCTGGGTCGATCACGGTTGCCGGGCCGATTTCCAGACCGGCAATAGTGGAGGCGGAGGCTATCCGACCTCAGCCGTGATCACATGTGCTTCCGACGACGGCCGTCACACCTGCGATGTAGACACCAATGGGGGCGTGCGGCTTGTGCGTCAGATCAGTGGCGCAGAGTGCAGGCGTGGCTACAGTTGGGGGGCCAATGACGATGGTATCTGGGTCGATCATGGCTGCAGGGGTGAGTTTCAGGTTGGCAGCCGCCGGCACTGAGCTGTCAGTTGCATTTTGAGTTAGTGCTAGCCGGGGCTGAAGCCCCTTGTTGTGGCGAGGCATATTGCACGGGCTAAAGCCCGTGCCTTTCACCATCGGACGGAGGTTTTATATTGATCACCGCTTGAAGCGTAGGGGCGGCTTGAAGCGCTGCTGCGAGGCGGATAATGAAGCCGCAGTCGATAGCAGTCGAGAAAGGAACGATGCAATGACTTCCAGAATTCTCGAGACCATGCGCGCTGCGGCGATCGAACGCTTCGGGCCGCCCGAGGTGTTGACGCTGCACACTCTGCCGGTGCCTGTTCCTGACGCGAACCAGGTGCTGATGGCCGTGCACACCGCAGGAGTCGGCAGTTGGGATGCGGACATGCGAGGCGGCTGGTGGCCGTTCGGCCGGCCGCGCTTTCCTATCGTGCTTGGGAGCGACGGGTCTGGCACGGTCGCTGCGGTGGGTGCGCGCGTGCGGCGGCTCAAGGTTGGCGACAAGGTCTACGCGTACAGCTTCAATAATCCGAAGGGCGGCTTCTACGCCGAGTACGCGGCCGTCCCGGTGGAGCGTGTCGCGCACATTCCGGCGGTGCTCGATCTTAAGCAGGCCGGGGCGATCGGCACGACGGGGATCACCGCGCTGCAAGGCGTTGATGACGCGCTGCAGATCAAGAAGAGCGAGGCCGTCATTATTCATGGAGCATCGGGCGGTGTCGGCACTCTCGCAGTGCAGTTCGCAAAGCTGCGAGGGGCACGCGTGTTTGCGACTGCGTCAGGCGATGACGGCATCAGGCTGGTGCGCCGCCTGGGTGCCGACGTGGCCGTCGATGGCCGCAAGGAAGACATTACCGCCGCGGCACGCCGCTTCGCGCCGGATGGCGTGGACGCCGTGCTTGCGTTCGCGGGCGTCAATCTTGCGCGCTGTCTTGATGCGCTGCGACGTGGCGGGCGGGTCGCGTATCCGAACGGGGTCGAGCCTGCTCCGCGGAAGCGGGCGGGCATCAAGCTCACCGCGTATGACGGTGTTCCCGGGGTCCGTGAATTCCAGCGGCTCAACCGCGCCATCGAGCAGGCAAAGCTGAAGGTGCCAATCGCCGACACCTACAAACTTGCCGAAGCTGCGAAGGCGCACGAACGCCTGGCCGCCGGCCATGTGCTCGGCAAGGTTGTATTAAGGATTCGGTGACTTTCGTTTTAAGAGCCCCGTAGCTTTCGTTGCTTTGAACTAAAACCGGTTCAAGAAGGCCCGGCCTCGGCCAATCGGCGATAAGTTACCGACCAATGACAACTGCCATGCATCGAACTTGATACAGTGATGCGTTACGGAGCGCCATATGCCGGTAATTCGAGTTTGCAAAAATTGTGGACGCAAAAACCGGGCCCCGGCGGAGCACCTTGCGGATACGGGTAAATGTGGCGAATGCAAGACTCCGCTGCCGCCTATCGACGAGCCAATCCAGGCCGATACTGCGACCTTCGACGAAATCGTTCAGAAGGCAAAAGTTCCGGTCCTCGTGGACTTCTGGGCAGAGTGGTGCGGGCCGTGCCGCATGGCCGCGCCGGAGGTTGCGCAGACCGCCAAGAACATGGCCGGGCAGGCCATCGTGGTGAAGGTCGATACGGAGAAGTATCCGGAACTGGGTGCCCGATATAACGTGCGCGGCATTCCGAACTTTATCGTCTTCCACCAGGGCAGGTCAGTGCGACAGCAAGCGGGAGTGGTCGGTCACGACCAGATGGAAAGCTGGTTGAAGTCCGCTGCGACGGCCGCGGCAGTAGCGTGAATCTGTCCGCCTCAGAAAAATCAACCATCAGCAAGGAGAGTTCCGTGTCTAGCAGTAAGGAGAGTTCCGTGTCCGAAGTCAAACCGATTCCCGAGGGATATCACAGCGTTCACCCGTACCTGATCTTCAAGAGGAGCCCTGAGGCGATCGCGTTCTATGTAAAAGCGTTCGGGGCCAAGGAAGGGCCCTGCATGCTGGATGCGAGAGGCCATGTGAACCACGCTGAAATCCAGATCGGCGACTCCTGCATCATGATGGCCGATGAGGTCCCGCAGATGGAGGCATTCAGCCCGGAGCACTATGGCGGCTCCCCGGTAAGCCTGCTCATCTACACCGAGGATTGCGACGCGATGTTCAAGCAAGCGCTCGCTGCGGGCGCGACAATTCTTCGTGAACCCGCCGATCAACCTTACGGAGATCGCATGTCCGGCGTCGGAGATCCTTTCGGCTACAAATGGTGGATCGCGACGCACATCAAAGATGTGTCGCTGGAAGAACTAGAACAGCAGAGCCAGGGTTAAGCCAATATTCGGTGCGGGAACTTATCCGGCGTTATCCGTCGACCGTGATCACGATAAGTGAAGCGTCGTCTTGAAACTTGCCGTTGCAGAAGCGAGTGACGTCTTCGAGTATTTTCGATCGAATCGCATTGGCGCCGTGAGTTCTCACGCTGAATGCCGACGCGGTCAGGCGCTCTTCGCCAAATTCTTCCTCTGACCCATTCGCTGCTTCGGTTACACCATCGGTGGTAAGTATCAGGCAGTCTCCGGCGGCGAGTTGAATGGAACGGTCCTGGTATTGCGCGCCGGCAAAGATGCCGAGGACTGTGCCGCCTTCCTGCAGTGTCATCACCTCACTGCCCCGCAACAGCAGCGGGCACGAGTGTCCCGCGTTCTCGTAATGAAATGTCAATCGCTCGTTGTCCAGCACGCCATAGAAGAGTGTGACGAACTTGCCTGAACCGATGTTGCTGCAGAGCGCCCGGTTCAGCTTGCCGCATAGCGGGCCGGGAGTGACATCTTCTGAAGCGAAGGCCCTGAAAGCTGCCTGCAGATTCGCCATCAACAGCGCGGCGCTGATTCCTTTTCCTGAAACATCCGCGAGACAGATGGCTACCTGACGCGGACTGAACGCGAGCACGTCAAAGTAGTCGCCACCGACGGATTGTGCGGGCTGCCACGCGCAGGAGATCTGAAAGCGCGCGATCTGCGGAATTTCCGCAGGCAGCAGATGGGCCTGGATGTCATGTGCGGTCTGCAGCTCGGCTTCCTGGGCCTGCAGCTTAACCGCGCCTAGCTGAACCTCATTCTGCAGTTGCCGGTTACGCGCTTCCAGCCGGTCGCGCGTGCTGCCGACGGCGAAGATAGAAATGCCCGCCAGCAGCGAAAACAGCGTGCCAACCTCGATGTTCGCCACCATCCATTCAACGCGGGGACCCTTGTGGCCATACACAACAAGCAGCAGGAGCGTGGAGAGAAGACTGCCAAATGCGCCGATGGGAACCAGCAGCGCGAGATACACAATCCAATCCATCGGGAAACGCCGCTTGGAAAACAGCGGGGCGGCGATTGCCAGGGAAGCATTGGTGAAATTGCCGACCACCAGAGTGAACATGAGAGTGCTGACAAAATTTGGCG